>JADGOV010000222.1 GCA_017882785.1 Frankiaceae bacterium | reverse complement strand
CGGCTGGCGGCCGTGCGTCCGCGCTACCACCAGCCTTTGCGCTTGGACCAGACCAGAAGCATGACCGACATCGTGACCATCACGGCGACGATCACGGCCAGGAAGACGGGGTCTGACCTGCTGTTCACGATGACGTTCATCCCGAGGACCGAGGAGAGCGCGGTGATCGGCAGGGTGACCGCGGCGATGACCGCCAACCGCTCCGCGGCGATCGCGATCTTGGTGTTGGTCCGCGCCTGCTGATACTCGATCACGCCCTGCAGGTACTCCCGCTGGCCGTCGGCCATGGTCGTGATCCGAGTGAACTGGTCGACGGCGTCCGCCACGACGCTCTGCCCCCGCTCACCGAAGGCGCGGAGCGTGGCTATCCGCCCGAACACCTCCCGGCTCAGCGAGGCCATGGTGCGGACGGCCAGCAATCCGTGACGGCCGCGGAACATCTCCTCGAGGAAGGCCTCGTTATCGAGCACCTGCCCCGCGGTGACCCGCTGTTCGAGCGTCCACACGTCGGTGCTCAGTGTCGCGAGGTAGTCCCGCAGCCGAGTCGCGACGGCGGTGACGATCGCGTAGGACAGCGCGTACGACGACGCGGGACACAGCCTGCCCGACTCGAGGCGCCGGAGCACCGCCTCGGTCTCGCTCACGGCGACCTTCGGGTCGACCGCCGGGTTGAGCGGCCCGTGCACGGTGATGAGGTAACGCGGTCCGACAATCTGGTCCAGCTCGACGTAGTGCACGTGCCCCGCCTTGCCCCGCTCGGGGGTATGCAGCACGACCAGGACGTGGTCGGAGTACACCTGCACCTTGGGAACCGCATTGCGCTCGACACAGTCGTGCACGGCTAGCGCATGGAAGCCGAAGACATCCGACAGCACATGAACGGCCTGCGCGTCGCAGGTGGGGATGTCGACCCAGACGATGCCGTCTTCTCTCTTGAGCAGCGTCCCCAGCTCCTCAACGGAAAACCGCTCGACCCCGGAATCAGACACCAGCCGAATGTCCACGGGCTGCCACATCCCCTCAAGCCTGCACCCATAGTCACCCCAGCGATGCTCGCCGCTGCCCAGGCCCGGGCGGAAAGGCGCCCAGCCGAGCCTGTCCGAGCACGGCCCGACGCGTTCCCTGCTGGGCTCGACGCCAGTACCGGGCACCGGAGATGTCGCATCGTTGTCGGCTTCGCGGCCCTGTTATCGCGGACATCATCCGCGGAGCCGGCCGCCGTTCAGGTCATCGAAGGCGCTGTTGATCTCCTCCACCGTCGGAACACTCAGTCCGCGCTGCAGCGTCGGCGTGGTCAGCGCAATGACCGGGAGGTGCCACAGGTAGATGCCGTCCAAGCGAACGCCAATCCAGCGTAGTGGCGACCACCCGAGCGCCCGACCCAACCGACCGGCGGGAAGAGTGACGACGACCAGTACCGCCGCGGTGGCCACCGACAGCACCACCAAACCGCCGCGGAACAAGAAGGGTGAGTATTCGGATGTGGCGGCCGCCAGGAGGGCGATGAGGCGAAGGCCGGCCACGCCGAGGCCGTCGAGGAGGATGCCGGTCCGCCGGGAAACCTTCGAGAAGAGCCGGCGACTGGGCCAGAGCATCGCGGCTGCTGCGCCGATCAGCAGGCCGCCCGCGCGGGTGTCGGTGCCGTCGTAGATCCGTGTCGGGTCGTAGCCGGAATGGTAGAGCGCGGCCATCGCGAGAGCCGAGGCTGCCGCCAACGCGATGGAGCAGACGGCCATTGGGTGATGTGCTCCTCGGCCACCGGCAGACGGTGACGTTCCTCGGGCAGTGGACAAGATCGCCCGGCTGGCCGGAGAGTCCAGCGACCTCGCGACGCTCTGGCGGGACTGCACCGAGGTGGTCAGCACGGTGGTGCCGCACTACTGGACGCCCTGTTGGTTCACTCTCGACCCGGCGTCGCTGCTGATCACCAGCCATTTCTTCGCGGGTTGACCGAGCTCCCCGCCACTTGGCTCGCCAACGACTACTACGGCGCCGATGTCAACGGGATCGCCGCTCACCTGGCCCGCATCCACCCCCTGCTGGTATCCGTCCTATCGGCTCACCGAGCGGGAGGGCGACGTCACCCGGCTGGTCCTGCAGGGCCCTCAACCGCGCAGATCGCGCAGAAACTCATGGTGTCGCCGCACACAGTGCCACAGCACCTCGAGAGCGTCTTCGACAAGACCGGCGTCCGAAGCAGACGCGACCTCGTCGGAAGATCTTCTCCTCGCACTACGAGCCACGGTTCCGCGACAACGAACGCAGAGTCGCCGACGGCAGGCCGAGCGGGGCGGCCCCGCGGCGCGGTGAACGCGCCGCCTTCGTTCCTCCTCGGGTGGACGAACCGGACGTTGCCGGGGCACGCTGTCTTCGTCCGAAGCGGGCAGCCACGTCGGACAGCCACGTCGGGCCATCGCCTTCACCGCTGCCGGGCGATATCCCGGACGGTCCGGTAGGTGGGGTTGCTCGCGGCCGCGGCCCGTACCTCCCGGGTGGAGGCTTGGATGTAACCCTGGGACGTCGCGAGGTTGCCGTGACCGAGCAGCTCCATGATTTCGATGGCACTGGCGCCGTTCTCGCCGAGGCGAGTAGCGAAGGTGTGCCGTAGGGCGTGGACGAGGGTGCCGCGTTCGACCCGGTCGTAGACGCCGGCCCAGCGATAGCAGGAGCGGACCAGGTGCTGCAGG
>JADGOV010000102.1 GCA_017882785.1 Frankiaceae bacterium | reverse complement strand
CTCGACGACCGGCGGATGACGCCGTGCACCGCGTAGCCCTTGCTCAGCAGCAATTCGGTCAGGTATGAGCCGTCTTGGCCAGTGATGCCGGTGAGCAGAGCCGTCTTCGCCATGACCTCGACCTTCAGCTGGGGACTGTCCGGGTGCGCGTCCTCATGTGCCCTTCGACGCCATGTCCGCCGGCTCTTTAGCCACCGCCCCGCCATTGCGGTGATGTGGGCGCATGATGCGTGGGCCATTCGGCGTAACAGGTCCCCAGGTGTCCGGCTCAAGGGCGCCCACCCCCGCCGCCGACGCCACGAAGGTGACCCGATTCCGCGCCCCGGCGACCCTCCCCGCGCAGCAGGCCACGCCACCCGAGAGGCGGATGCTCGTACCGCGCCTGGCGCCGCCCACCCGCCTTCCGCGCGACGCCCGGATCTACGTCGCCGGGCATCGCGGGCTCGTCGGCTCCGCGATCTGGCGACTGCTCTGCGCGGACGGCTACAGCGACCTGCTGGGCCGCACCTCGGCCGAACTCGACCTGCGTGACCGCCGCGCCGCTTTCGCCTTCTTCGCCGCGGAGCGACCCACTGCCGTGATCCTGGCCGCGGCGAAGGTCGGCGGCATCATGGCGAACAGCAGCCTCCCGGCCGACTTCCTCTCCGACAATCTGCTCATCTCACTCAACGTGCTGGATGCCGCGCAGGCGTCCGGGGTGCAGCGGGTGCTGTTTCTCGGCTCCAGCTGCATCTACCCGAAGTACGCGCCGCAGCCCATCCCCGAGTCAGCGCTGCTCACCGGGCCACTGGAGCCGACGAACGACGCGTACGCCATCGCCAAGATTGCCGGCGTGCTGCACGTGCAGGCGTTGCGCCGGCAGTACGGCGCGTCCTTCATCTCGGCGATGCCGACCAACCTCTACGGACCGGGGGACAACTTCGACCTGCAGACCTCGCACGTGCTGCCGGCGCTGATCCGTCGGCTGCACGAGGCCAAGCAGGCCGGGGCGGACTCGGTCACGCTGTGGGGCACCGGGACACCGCGGCGGGAGTTCCTGCACGTCGATGATCTGGCTCGGGCCTGCATGTTCCTGTTGGAGAACTACGACGACCCGGAACCCATCAACGTCGGGGTCGGCGCCGACCTGTCCATCCGCGAGCTCGCAGAACTGGTGGCTGGCGTGGTCGGGTACCGCGGACAGCTGGTATGGGATGCGAGCCACCCGGACGGGACCCCACGCAAGCTGCTCGACGTCAGTCGGCTGAACGACCTCGGCTGGCGGGCCGAGATCGACCTGACGGCGGGCGTACGCGCCACCTACGACTGGTACGTCGAGCACGCCGTCAGCTGACACCGACCGCCCGGCGCGGCAGCCTCACGCGAGGGAGCGGAACCAGGCCACCGTCTGGGCCAGCCCGTCCGGCAGGCTCACCGGGGCCAGCGTGGGGAAGAGCCGGCGCAGCAGCGCGTCGTCGGCGTGGGAGTCGCGGATGTCCCCCGCCCGGGGAGGCTCGTGGCGGCGCTCCAGCGGGTGGCCGACGGCGGCTTCGAGCAGCGCGATGAGCTCCAGCACGGTCGTCTGCATCCCGAGGGCCAGGTTGACCGGCGAGGGGTGCATGCGCCGCTCCAGCGCGGCCTCGGCAAGCAACCCGGCCACCGTGCCCACGTAGACGAAGTCGCGGGTCTGCCGCCCGTCGCCGAAGACGGTGAGCGGCCGGCCGGCGAGCGCCGCGGAGACGAAGGCCGGCACGACGGCGGCGTAGACGTGGTCGGCCGGCTGCAGCGGGCCGAAGACGTTGAAGAACCGGAAGGCCAGCGTCGGCAGCCCGTAGCAGTGCTGCCAGGCCGTGGCGTAGGCCTCGGTCGCCACCTTGCTCACCGCGTACGGCGACAGCGGCCGCACCGCCAGCGTCTCCGACTTGAGCGGACTGGGATCATCGCCGTACACGGCCGAGGACGATGCGACGATCACGTGTGCTCCGGCCCGGCGGGCCGCCTCGAGCACGCGCAGCGTGCCGGTGGCGTTGACCGCGTGCGTACCTGCCGGATCCTTGATCGAACCCGGTACGGAGGCCAGCGCCGCCAGGTGCACCACCGAGTCCGCGCCGGCGCATGCCTGGGTCAACAGGTCGCCGTCGAGGATGCTGCCCACCCGCAGGTCGACGGGCAGGTCATCGAGGTTGCTCCGGTCACCGGTGCTGAGGTCGTCGACGACGATGACGTCCACGCCGCGGGTCACGAGCACCCGGCACAGGTTCGCTCCGATGAACCCGGCCCCGCCGGTTACGACGATCTTCACCTGAGAAGGGTCTCATCCCGCGGGGGCCCCGCAGGCGGGCATGGCGAACCCCCGGGCACTTCCTCACCTGGTGGGGAGGGCCGGCTGGACGGGGTCCGGCGCCCGGGGGTCGGGTGTCTGCCGTGGATTCGCCGCACGCCGCCCTCAGGAGGCGTCCGGGCACAATCTTCCGGGGTCCGATGGACGGCGGCTAGCTGGCAGCCACCTCACGTGTCCGGGTACTACACATATATGCGGACCACCTCCTCTCCCGTGTACGGAGAAGGTACGTCGGGTTGCGGCGCCGACGCAACGCCTTTCGCCCCCGGTGAACGGGGCACGCCTGGCCGGCTGCGGCCTGCCCTGCCGCCATCGGCGGCGCCTAGACTCGGGGGATGGCCGGCACAGCGTGGCAGTCTCACCTGCGGGCGCGCGGTTACCGGCTCACACCTCAGCGTCAGCTGGTCCTCGAGGCGGTCGACAGCCTCCGGCACGCGACCCCCGACGAGATCGCGGCCGAGGTACGACGCATCGCCAGCGGCGTCAACATTTCCACCGTCTACCGCACTCTGGAACTGCTCGAGGAGCTGGAGCTCGTTCGGCACGCGCACCTCGGTCACGGAGCCCCGTCGTACTCGGTGGCCTGGGACGACGACCACGTGCACCTGGTCTGTCGGGACTGCAGTGTGGTCGACGAGGTCCCGCCGGACGCCCTGATGGACGTGGTGCAGCGGCTGCGCGACGAGCGGGGCTTCGAGGTCGACGTGGGCCATTTCGCCGTCTTCGGCCGGTGCGCGGCGTGCACGGCCACGGTGCCGGGATGACCGCCGTCGCGGTGAGCGCGGCCGACCCGCCGGATGAGACACTCGCCGCCCACTACGGTGATCCGCTGCGCGAACAGCGCACGATGCTCTCCTCCGGAGCCATCGTCGATCGCGGCAACCGTTCGGTGCTCACCATCACCGGTCCCGACAGGCTGCGCTGGCTGCACGACATCACCAGCCAGCACCTCATCGGCCTGCCCGCGATGGCCGGCAGCGAGGCCCTTGTCCTGTCACCACACGGCCACGTCGAGCACCATCTCGTCCTCGCCGACGACGGCACGACGACGTACATCGATGTCGAGCCGGGCACCGCCGACAGCCTGCGCGCCTACCTGGACGCCATGCGGTTCATGCTCCGGGTCGAGGTACGCGACGTCACCGCGGACTGGGCGGTGGGCACGGTCGTCGGCCCGCTCACGAGCCAGCCTGCCGAGCCGATCGTCGCCTTGCCCGCGTACGCGCCTGACCAGCCGTACCCGGTGGTCGCGCTCCCGGGCGGCGGGTTCGCTCGCCGGATGCCGCCACTCGGCGACGGCGTACCCACCGTCGACCTGCTGCGGCCGCGCGCGGACGCCGGCGAGGTGGCCGCACCCGCGGGGCTGTGGGCCTACGACGCGCTGCGCGTCCAGGCCGGCCGGCCCCGGCTGGGCATCGACACCGATGCCCGCACCATCCCGCACGAGGTGGGTTGGATCAACCGGGCCGTGCACCTGGACAAGGGCTGCTACCGGGGCCAGGAGACCGTGGCCCGGGTGCACAACCTCGGTCGCCCACCCCGCCGACTGGTCGTGCTGCACCTCGACGGCAGTGCCGAGACGCTGCCGACGAGGGGAAGCGCGGTGCAGTGGCGGGATCGGGCCGTCGGGTTCGTCGGCACCAGCGCCCGACACCACGAACTCGGCCCGATCGCGCTCGCGCTGGTCAAGCGCAGCGTGCCGGACGAGGCCGAGTTGCTGGCCGAGGCCGTACCGGCCCGGATCGACCCCGAGTTGAGTCTCACACCGTCGGAGCCGGTGGTCGCGCGGGAGCGCATCCGGCGGGTATAGGGAACCGGCCTCAGTCCTGGGGGAGCCAAGGCCACGGATCACTGCGGATGAGTCGGCGTAGTAGAGGCTCAGCGTTCCTCCTCCCGCATCGCTGCGAGGGTTTCGGAGAGGGTGTTGGTGCCATCCCCGGGACGCAGGTATCACTGTGCTGTGGCCACAGTTGCTGTCGTCGAGTCGACCTCGAGGAGCAGGGTGACGGGTCCGTCGTTGACCAGCTCAACCTGCATCCGGGCGCCGAAGCGACCGGTCTGCACCCGAGCGCCGGCCGCCCGCAACGCGTCCACGACGGCCTGGACGAGCGGCTCGGCGACCTTGCCCGGCGCTGCCGGGTGCCAGGAGGGGCGGCGGCCCTTGCGGGTGTCGGCGTACAGCGTGAACTGACTGATCACCAGCAGTGGCGCCCCGATATCCTCCGCGGAGCGCTCGCCGTCCAGGATGCGCACGGTGTGGATCTTCCTTGCCAACGCGGCCGCCACCTCGGTGGTGTCCTCGTGCGTGACGCCGACGAGCACGGCCAGCCCCGGTTCATCGATACGGCCCACCACCTCGCCGTCGACTGATACGCACGCCCGGCTGACCCGCTGGACCACCGCCCGCATGCAGCCAGTCTCCCCGAGGAAGGGCGGCATCGGCGCCGGCCCGGCCTACCCGTGCGGCGCGTTCGACCACCGCGTGGGCCGGTAGCCGTGACACCATGCGGTCATGGGTGTACGCGGCACGCTCGTTACGGTGGCGCCGACCGGTGCCGAGACCGCCAAGGCCGACGCCCCTTCGCTGCCCGTCACTCTCGATGAGCTCATTGACACCGCGCGGGCCTGTCAGCAGGCCGGTGCCGCGGTCATCCACGTGCACCTCCGGGACGCCCTGGCCCGCCCCACGCTCGACGTGGGATATGCCCGCGAGGTCGTGACAGCCCTGCGGGAGACCTCCGACCTGATCGTTCAGCTGTCCACCGGCGGCGCCGTCACCGATCCCGAAGCCGACCGGCTAGCCGTGCTGGACGCGACGCCGGATGCGGCGAGTCTGACCTGCGGCACGGTTAATTTCGGTGACGATGTGTTCCTCAACCGCTGGGCCTTCCTCGTAGAACTCCATCAGCGCATGCAGGAACGCGAGATCGTGCCGGAGTTCGAGCTCTTCGACCTCGGTCACGCGGCGGCACTGCGCCGCCTGCTCGACAAACACGGCCCGCCGTACGGCGGTCACGTGCACTGCGACCTCGTCATGGGTGTGCCCGGCGGCATGCCGGGGACAGCGGCCGCGCTCGTGGCCGCCGTGGCGATGCTGCCTCCGGAGGCGACGTTCTCCGCAACCGGGGTGGGCCGCGCTGCGTTGCCAGTGGCGCTGGCCGCGCTGGCCGCGGGCGGTCACCTGCGCGTCGGCATGGAGGACACGCTCAGCTACGCGCCCGAGAGGCCAGTACGCGACAACGCCCAACTCGTCGAGCGCGCCGCCGCATTGGCGGATCTCGCTCAACGGCCCGCCCTGGCACCTTCTGAGGCGCGGGACATGCTCGGCATCAAGGAACGCCGTCCGGCAATGGCCGGCGGTTGTTGAAAAGGGAGACCGGTGACCAGCACCATGCCCGACCAGGCAGCGTACAGACCGCGGCGGATCGATCGCGTCCTCGCGCCAGAGTATCTTGCCGACCTTCAGCAGCGACCGCTGGTCGGTGTCCGTGCGTTGCGGGACGAGGCCGAGCAGGAGGAGACCGCGCTGTCCTACCTGCGCCGCCTGCTGCAAGGACGGATCGACATCCTCAGGGCGGAGCTGGCTAGGCGAGCCGGCGCGGCCGCCGAGGATCTCATCACCGCGCTGCCCCGCATCCTCGCCGAACCGACTCGGGCCCGCCCCCGCGGCATGGGCCGACACCTTCGCGTCGAACCCTCCGCAGGCGACGACACCCAGCTGCTCGCCGGCCTACTGGTTGACGATGTCGACCTGACCGACGTCGGCGCGCGGACCGAGGCCGAGCTGGGCGCCGCCATCGACATGTTGCAGGCGGAGGAGCGTCAGCAGTCTGATCGACGACGTGCGGTGCAGCACGTCGTGGACGCATGCAGTTTGGAGATCACCCGGCGCTACCGGGACGGGGAGGCGCAGGTCGCCGACCTGCTCGCCCGTTGACCGGGGGCTGACCCCTCGGTCGGTCGGGCGGGGTGGCGGGGTGGTTCGGGTTTGTTCGCCCCGGCCCGCCTGCTGCTCGCCGATCATGCTGAAACGCGCGTTGGGGCTCGCCGATCAAGCTGAAACGTACGTTGCGAGGACCGTTGGGACGCGCGTTCTCGCATGATCGGCGCAGCGCGGCTGCCCCCGCCGGCGCAGGCCGGCCCCCGCCGGCGCAGCGTGGCCGCCGAGCAGCCAATTTGGTCCTCGATCAAGGTACGGTCTAGACCACTTTCCGACGAAAGGGGAGTAATGGCGCCCTGTCCTCCAGGTGAGCTGAGGAAGGATCGTCGGTGTCGCTGCCCGTCCTAGCGGAGGTCGTGCGCTCCGGGTTCGTGGAGGGTCATCACGCGGGCTCCATGCTGGCACTTCGCGCCGATGGCAGCAGGGCCGTGTGGCTCGGCCGGCCGGATTCACCGATCTTCCCCCGTTCCGCCAACAAGCCCCTGCAGGCCGTGGCGATGCTGCGGGCCGGGCTGGATCTGGACGGGGAGCTGCTGGCCGTGGCCGCCGCCAGCCACAGCGGGGAGGCCTACCACCTCGACGTGGTCCGCCGGCTGTTGGCTTCGGCGGATCTGGAGCCGGGAATGTTGGGTAACACCCCCGGCCTGCCCCTGGACGAGGCATCCGCCCGCGCGGCGGTGCGCGCCGGGCTGGAGCCGGCTCCGCTGATGCAGAACTGCTCGGGCAAGCACGCCGCGATGCTGGCAACCTGCGTCGTCAACGGCTGGCCGTTGGGGTCCTACCTGGATCCCGAGCACCCCCTGCAGCGTCGCATCGGTGCTGACGTCGAGGAGTTGGCCGGGGAGGCGGTGGCCGCGACGGGTGTCGACGGCTGCGGGGCACCGCTGCACGCCGTGTCCCTGTCCGCCTTGGCCCGCGCCTTCCGCCGGCTCGTGACTGCGGCGGCGGGCAGCCCCCAACGTCGGGTGGCCGATGCGATGCGGGCCTATCCCTTCGTGGTTGGCGGCACCGGCCGGGCAGCGACCCGGCTCATGTCCGGCATTCCCGGCCTACTGGCCAAGGACGCTGCGGAGGGTGTCGTCGTCGTCGCGACCGCTGTGGGCGAGGTTGTCGCTGTGAAGATCGACGACGGCGCGCAACGGGCGGCGACGCCGGTCGCCGTGGCTGGGCTGCGGGCGCTCGGGTACCGTGCCGAGGTCCTCGACGACCTGGCGGAATGGCCGATCCTCGGTGGGGGTCGTCGCGTCGGGCAGGTCAGGCCGGTGATTCCGACCGCCACGGGCCCACCCGAGGCTCCCCACCCTCCGCGGGTGAGGAGCCTCGGGTGAATCGGGGTTCGTCAGCTCGTGGCGTCGCGCAGCTCGCTGATGCGCGCGTCGGCGGCCTTGGTCACACTCGGACGGTGCTTGTTGGCCCATTCGTAGGCCAGCACCACTTCGACTTCGTCGACGCTGTCCAGCTGCTCGATGCGAGCGCTGGCCATGCCGGCGTTGAGGTCGTCGTAGTCCGTGATCGGCAGTTCGTCGACGCGGAGCGCGCCAAGCGACTCTCGAACCACGTGGACCTCGTCGGCGACGCGTACGCTGCCCTCCTCGCGAGCGACGTCCTCGGCCCTGTTCAGCGCCGCGTCGCGGCCGGCAATGAGCACCTCGCTGGTGTCCCTGCCGAGCCGTAGTAGGAGGTCCATCGCCCCATCCGCGCTCTCCGCGACGCGGTGCTGCACGTCGCCGGCCCGCTGGCGTAGGCGGTGTTGCACATCGCCTGCCCGGTGCTCGAAGCGGTGCTGCACCTTGCCGAACGCCGCTACCGAGCGGTTAACGGCCTGAGCAGCCTGGCGGGTGCCGAAGAAGGCGATCCGCCGTCCGCTGGCCACCGCGGCCTGGGCAGTCGTCGGGCGCAGCTTGGCAGGCTCGCCCGCTGCGAGCTCGGCCAGGACGGAATCGAGCCATTCCACGTTCGCGGTGTGCGCCGCCTCCAGTCGCTCCATCGCGTCGATGACGCGGGGCTCGTGCAATTCTTCGCCCAGCCGCCTGACGAAGCGGGTCCGGTCGAGCAGTTGGTGTTCCAACGCCAGGTCGGTGAAGAGCGCCTCGGGGAGGGTGGTGCCCTGTTCGAGCTGTGACTTGGCGGCCGCGCTGAGTCGACCTACGGCCATGCCGAAGACGTCCTGGACGCCGTCGAGGGCAGAGATCAGGTCACGCAGTTCCACCGCCCGCTCCCGGCACAGCAGCGCGTTGCGCGCCAACTCGCGCTCGACGGCGTCAGTCATCGCCTGGGTACGGCGGACCTGAGCGACCATCTCTTCGGTGTGCGTCAGCCGGAGGAGTGTGTTGAGTTGACTGAGAAGCTCGTCACGCATTGTCGGAACTGTGGTACTCCCGGCACGGGTTTGGATCATAGCAAAGTGCCCTTTCATGGCGGCAAGGCGAGATACCTCGGTACTTATTCACCGTATGCCACACCGCAAACTCCTGCAAGCGGTGCGGTAGCCCGCAGCTAGCGGAACGGGTAAACGTATGCTTGCTGTTGTTAGCAGAGAGTTCAGCTGGCGACGGGAATGCGGGGTAGGCCCTGTGGCGAAGATCACAGTGGGTAACTTGGGTGAGTACATCCGCGAGCAGCGCAAAATCGCCCAAATCTCCCTTCGTCAGCTGGCGAAACTGGCCGGAGTCTCCAACCCCTACCTGAGCCAGATCGAGCGGGGCCTGCGCCGACCGAGCGCGGAGATCCTGCAGCAGATCGCGAAAGCGTTGCGGATCTCCGCCGAGGTGTTGTATGTCCAGGCCGGAATTCTCGAGGAGCGCCACGGCGAGTCCACTGTCGCCGACTCCGTGCTCTCCGATCGCACGTTGACAGATCGGCAGAAGCAGGTGCTCCTGGAGATATACGACTCATTTCGACGGGAGAACGAGGCCCGCATGTCAGCGTCGGCACCGCCCCCGTCCGGCGCTGAACCGGGAGGAACCACCGAGGCCGAGATCCCTGCGGACGGGGTAGCGGTGGCGCGGGCTCGCCCCGCCCGGGTCCGCCGCTCGGGGAAGGTGACAACCGGCACCAACTCGGGCGCCCCACGCCGTCGAGCGGTGTGAGCGACGCACGTAGGCTGGGCGTGTGCTCGGCAACCTGGTATTCGGTCCCATCCACGGGCTGCTCGGACTGATCGGGCTGGTCATCCTCGCGGTCAAGCTCTTCGCCCTTGTCGACGCGGTGCTGCGGCCGCAGGCGGCGTGGCGGGCGGCGGTGCCTTTGCCCAAGGCCGCCTGGCTGGGCATCCTGGGCCTGTCGGTCCTCCTGGGCGGGCTGGGTCTGTTCGGCGTGGCCGCCCTCGTCGCGACGATCCTCTACCTCGTCGACGTCCGGCCGAAGCTGCAGGAGGCGCGCGGGCGGGGCGGATCCCCCTGGTGACCTCAGCGACCTAGCTCGGCAAGCGAACTCGTACGAACACGTCCCAGCGGTTATTGGTGTCCCCCGGCACGAGGTTCGACGCGGCGGAGGAGAACGCGGCGGACCGGCCGTCC
>JADGOV010000043.1 GCA_017882785.1 Frankiaceae bacterium | reverse complement strand
ATTCTCAACCTCACCAAGGGGTTGGAGGTCGGGTCGCTGCGCCGGATGACGGAGATCCTCGCCGAACTGCTCCCCGGCTCACCGGCGGGTGTGCTGAGCGGGCCCAACCTGGCCAAAGAGGTGGCCGCCGGCGAACCCGCAGCTACCGTCGTGGCCTTCGCGGACCAGTCGCTGGCACGGGAGTATCAGCAGCTCCTCGGCGGCAGCTCGTTCCGGGTCTACACCAACCCGGACGTGATCGGCTGCGAGCTCGGCGGGGTACTGAAGAACGTCATCGCCATCGCCACCGGCCTGGCGGACGGAATCGGCCTGGGGGACAACACCAGGGCCGCTCTGGTGACGCGCGGCCTGGCAGAAGTGACCCGCCTCGGCGTGGCCCTCGGTGGCGAGCCACTGACCTTTCTGGGGCTGTCCGGCGTCGGCGATCTCGTCGTCACGTGTATGAGTCCGAAAAGTCGGAACCACTCCGTCGGCGTGCAGCTGGGCCAGGGCCGTACCCTGGCGGAGATCACCGCGGAGATGCGGATGATCGCTGAGGGTGTCAAGACCTCCCTCGCCGTCGTGGAGCTGGCCTCCCGGGTGGGCGTCGAGGTACCGATCGCCGAGCAGGTCGTCGAGGTCCTGCACCACGGCCGATCGCCGCTGGAGGCGCTGCGCACACTGATGGATCGCGAGATGCGCTCCGAGCTGCACGGTATGCCGACCGGCGCCGCGGGCTGATCTGCCGGCGAACGGCAGCGTTCACCCACTCCGCCCTAGCACACAGAGGAATCGGGCGGTAGCGTGTCGTATAGACCCGGTGCGACGGAATCCGAAGACGCGGGACTGACACACAGTGAGGCGAGCGGATGGCAAAGCGTGCCACCACGTCCGCGAGCGCACTGACCCAGCCGACCGAGCCCGGGCTTGCCGACGCAGGCCCGCTGTCCGGTTTCGCCGCCGCCGCCGATGCCGCCCTGGTCATGCTGCAGAAGGTCGTGGGTCTGGATCTGTGGATGGTCCTGCAGCGCCGCGGGGACCAGCAGGTCGCCATCGCGGTACGTGGTGACTGGATGCCGGTACCAACCGGTGCTGTGTTTCCCTGGGTTGAATCCTTCTGCCGACACATGGCGTCCGGCGCCGCCCCTCGGATCGCGCCCCGGTGCGCGGACATCCCGCTCTACGCTGACGTGGCCGCTACCCGCGGCGTCCATGTCGGCGCCTACGTCGGCGTGCCGCTGATCGACTGGGATGGCCAGCTCTTCGGCAGCATCTGCGGAGTCTCGGCCAATGGCCGTGGCGACGCCCTGCACCGGCATCAGCCGGTCCTCGACACCACCGCACAGCTTCTGTCGACGGTGTTGGCCAAGGAGCAGCTCGCAGTCGACCGTTCCGAGGCCGCCGCCGTGGCCTATGCCATGTGTGACCGGGACCCGGTGACCGGACTGCTCAACAGCCGCGGCTGGGAGGAGGCACTGGCCGTGGAGCAGCACCGCCAGTTGCGGGACGGGGACAGTACCACCCTGGTAGCGATCACCCTGCGTCCCTCCCGAGCTGGTGCTCAGCGAGAGATGGCCAGCCGGTTGCAACCCGCGGCGGACGTGGTAAGCGGTACCTGCCGGCCCTATGACCGGCTGGCCCGCCTCGATTCCACGCTCGCGGTGTTGGCGGTGGACTGTGACGACGTCGGCGGGCCCGGACTCGCCAGCCGCATCGAGTCCGCGCTGAAGGGCGCTGGCCTGCCGGCGGACGTGCGGTACCTGCGGTGTCCGCACGGGGGGGACCTGCAGGGCGGTTGGGAGGTGTGCCGTACCAGCGGTCGCGTTCCAGGAGAGATCCCGGACTTCGAGGAGGCCGTGTCCGGGGACGCTTTGGCGATTGAGGGTGCCGGCGAGCTGATCCGGCTGAGGGCGCAAGCATTGCGGATTCTGCACGCCGGAGGCCTCAGCCGTTCCGACCTGGTCGGCCTCAACCTGGGAGACGTCGAGTCGGTCGGTGACGGCGTGGTGCTGGTGGTCGACCGCGCCGCTTTGGATCGTGAGGCGCATCGGGGCGGGCTGTGGTTGACCAGGCCGGAGCAGGTGCGGATCCTTGCCCGCTACCGTGACCTGCTCGCCCGTCATCTGGCCGCGCAGGCGAGGCACCCCTCGGCGCCGGCGGCGCCGGCATGGCCGTTGTTCCCGGTGTACGCGCCGAGCGGCTACGTGACCCCGGTGCGACTCAGTGACCGGGGCCTGGCCCGCGTGTTGTATCGGGAGACGATGCTTGCACCGAGCCGACACGACCAGACGACCGATGCTCGCCGGGCCACGATCACCGGCGGTTACGCGCACTAGTTCCGCACCCTGGCCTGGTCGGTTGGCGGAGCCGCCTGACAGTTGGTTCCTTACTCGGCTGGACGATCGACACGCAAGTGACGAATCGCGCCTCAGCGAGAGGCTTGCGCCAGCTGCTCCACAGGCGGGCCGGGGCCATCGGGCTCTGGTTGCCACCAGACTCCTACGGCTGGTGTTGTCCCGCTCAGGCTGGTCGTCGGCGCGCCATCGACTGCCGACCGGTTGTCGGGAACCTGGCCACGCTCAGCACCACCATCGCCCCTGGCTGGCCTCCCAGGGGGATGACCGCGACGGGCACAATCGTCACCCGGTGGACCGCACAGAACCCCCCACATGCACGGGGGAGACTCACGAGGGGAGGTCCTTCACGGCCAGCTGGAGCCAGGCTGCGGGGCTGGCCGCCAGAGACGGGTGGACATTCGTGTCGCTCACCGCCACGTACTCGGCGAATATGGCTCGACTCATCCCGGCCCAGCAATCGGCCGAGACGTGTGGCTCGGGGCGCACCCTGGACGCCCACGGGCTGCCCGGCGCCCTCCGCATGGTCGCCCACCCCGGCGCCCAGCCGCTTCCGGAACAGATCCCGGAGACCTATGGCTCTCGGTGCTTCGCCTGGGTCGCTCCTACTGGCGGCACAACGGCCGAGCGGGCGGACACCGGTGCTGTCGATCAAGGCGGCGCGCCGCGACGGCAGTGCGGTCCGGTGGGCGGACATCGCCGCCGGTCGGCAGGACACGGCGATCCGGGCGCAGGCCGGCGGCCTGCAGAGCCTGAAACGGGCCGATCTTCCTGTCGCCGCACCACGACCCGGGTAACCGCCGGCTCGGCGACCTGGTGGGCCTGGGCATCGACCTGTTCACCATCGTCCACGATCGCATCGCACGCATCTGGGTGGTATTCAGCCCCCTATTCAATAGTGCCCGGGATGACGTGCAAGGCGACCTCCTCCCCCGACAGGTCGCCATTGTCCCGGTCGGGCCCGAGGAGATCGGAATCGGTCCGCGAGTGGGAGCCGTCGCCGCCGGCGAGGAGTTGGTTGAGTTCACGCCGGGCGCAACGGTCGTTCCCGGCCGCCTCCGCCTCATCGTCGGCTGCCTCCGGCTCTTCCTCGGCGAGCAGCTGGGCGAGGGACTGTCCGCGGGACGCCTCAACAGCGGTCGTCCCGAATCGCAGGGCGCCCCGGTAGCGGTCTCCGGCGTCGCCGGTGTTGTCGCCGTCCACGTCGAGCACCGTGTCCTCGATGCCGTCACCTTCGAGAAGCTCGCCGACGTCATCACGTCTTGTCATATTCCACCCGCTGTGTCGGAGGGGGGACTTGAACCCCCATGCCCTTGCGGGCACTAGGCCCTCAACCTAGCGCGTCTGCCTATTCCGCCACTCCGACGTGTTGACGGCCGGGACACGACGCTTCGTCCGGCGCCGCTTCACTATACCGATCGCTGGCGACCGAGCCTCGGCGCCGTTACGGTGCAGATCATGAGTCCCAACCCGCCAGCTGCCTTCGGCGTCGACATCGGTGGCAGCGGCATCAAGGGTGCCCCAGTCGACCTGCGGGCGGGCCGGCTTCGCACCGAACGGCTGCGCATTCCTACGCCCCGGCCCTCGACCCCTGAGGCGGTGCTGGCCGCGGTCGGCGAGGTGCTCGCACAGTTCGGGAACCCGAAACGCTTCGGCGTCACGTTCCCCGGCGTCGTCAAGAACGGCACTGTCCGTACTGCCGCCAATGTCGATGCCGGCTGGGTGGACTTCGATGCGGTCCTGGCGCTGCGGGAGAGCACCGGAGCCGACGTTGCCGTACTCAACGACGCGGATGCCGCCGGGCTCGCCGAAGCCCGGTTCGGCGCGGCCAAGGGCCAGGGCGGCGTCGTGATCATGCTGACGCTGGGGACCGGCATTGGCACGGCGGTGCTCATCGACGGAAAGCTCGTGCCGAACACCGAACTCGGCCACCTCGAGATCGACGGACGCGACGCGGAGACCCGCGCCTCGGACTCGGCCCGGGGGCGCGACGACCTGGATTGGCAGCACTGGGCCAAGCGGCTGTCGAAATACGTGCGCCACCTGGAAGCCCTGCTCTGGCCGGATATGATCATCTTTGGCGGGGGCGTGAGCAAGAAGTCCGAGAAGTGGCTCCCGCTGGTCCGCCACGTTCGCACCCCGATGGTGCCGGCCACCCTGGCCAACGACGCGGGCATCATCGGCGCCGCGCTGTGGGCTCGCGAGCGGGCCGGCGGCGTACGGTAACCCGGTGACAGCGAGCCCCGCCGAGGTGGAGGTCGTCGATCTCTGCCGGGACCTCATCCGGATCGACTCGACCAACCCGAGCAGCAACGAGCGCCTCGCCGCGGAGTACGTGGCCGGCAAGCTCGCCGAGATCGGTCTGCAGCCCACAGTGCTGGAGTCCGAGCCGGGTCGGGCCAGTGTCGTCGCCCGGGTGGAGGGCACCGACCCCGCCCGTGGGGCGCTGTTGCTGCACGGACACCTCGACGTGGTGCCCGCGGACGCCGCCGACTGGCAAGTCGACCCCTTCAGCGGTGAGATCCGCGACGGCTGCGTCTGGGGGCGCGGCGCCGTCGACATGAAGGACATGGACGCGATGATGCTGGCCGTCCTGCGGCAGCGGCTGCGCGCGGGCCGCCGCCCGCCGCGGGACCTCGTGCTCGCCTTCGTCGCAGATGAGGAGGCCGGCGGAGCCAAGGGCGCCGGCTGGCTCGCCCGCCGGCATCCCGAGCTGTTCGAAGGCTGCACCGAGGCGATCAGCGAGGTCGGCGGCTTCAGCCTGACCGTCGCCGACGATCTCCGCCTGTACCTGATCGAGACGGCCGAAAAGGGCATGGCCTGGCTTCGGCTGACCGCGACCGGCCGAGCGGGTCACGGCAGCATGGTCAACGATGACAACGCCGTCACCGCGCTGTGTGCGGCGGTCGCACGACTGGGTCGGCACACGTTTCCCGTGCACATGACGGCCACGGTCCGAACCTTCCTCGAGGCGACGACGGAGGCGCTGGGCGTCGAGTTCGACCTGGACGATCCGGACACCGCGGTTGCCCAACTTGGGCCCATCGCCCGGATGGTGGGAGCCACCCTGCGCAACACCGCCAACCCGACCCAGCTCGACGCGGGCTACAAGGTCAACGTCATTCCGCAGGCGGCGACGGCCTTCGTCGACGGCCGTTTTCTGCCCGGCTTCGAGGCGGACTTCGAGCAGGAACTCGACGCCGTGCTGGGTCCGGCGGTGCAGCGCGAGTACGTCCACCACGACATTGCGCTGGAAACCGGCTTCGACGGGGCGCTGGTCGATGCGATGGCCGCCGCGCTCAAGGCCGAGGACTCCGCGGCTCGGCCGATCCCGTACTGCCTCTCGGGCGGCACCGACGCGAAGTCGTTCTCCACGCTGGGCATGCGCTGTTTCGGCTTTTCGCCCCTGCGATTGCCTCCCGAGTTGGACTTCACGGCGCTCTTTCACGGCGTCGACGAGCGCGTGCCAGTCTCCTCGCTGCAGTTTGGTGTGCGGGTGCTCGACCGGTTCCTCGACGGCTGCTGACCGTGCGGGAGTGGGCTACCGGTGGAGGGCGTCCGTGGCCCGCCACCGCAGGATCGTCCGGCGCAGCAGCACGTCCCGCGAGCCGTCGGGGGACAGGCGCAGGCGCGCCAGCTCCCAGTGGCCGTACTCGGCTTGGTCGGTGAGCAGGCGCTGCGCGGCTGTCCTGGTGACGCCGCGGGGCAGGGTGAGTCGGCGAAACTCGTACTCCGTCCGCGCCGCTGCCCGTTCCCCCGCCGTCATTCCCTCCATTGTGCCTGCTCCATGGTGCCCGCCGTGACGGCCGTCAGCCCTGCGCTGGGTCGGTCAACAGACCCCGCAGGCGGGTACGCCGGGGACGCGCGTTCACCTCGCGGACGGCTCGGGCCAGCGCCGGGCCGGCGGCGTGCACGACGGACAGGTGCCGCTGGGCCCGGGTCAGCGCGGTGTAGGTCAAAGGTCGACTGAGCAGCCCTCCGGCCTCAGGCGGGAAGACGGCCACCACGGCGGGCCACTCCGAACCCTGCGCCCGATGGACGGTGATCGCCCAGCCGTGCCGCAGATCGTTGACGTTGCGTGCCGCCACGGTCACCGGGCCGGCGGCGAAGTCGACCACCAGGTCCCGCTCGGTGACCGAGGCAACGACGCCGACCTCGCCGTTGGCGAAACCCTCGTCGAGGTGATTCGCGATGGACACGACCCGGTCACCCGGGTCGAACCCGCCTAGGCGGCCCGAGCCCGGATTCAGCCCGGGATTCAGTACCGCCTTGAGCGCGGCGTTCAGCGCGACCGTGCCGGCCGGACCCCGGTGCACCGGCGTGACGACCTGCACGTCGCCGGTCGGGATGGCCAGGGCCCGGGGGATGGAGTCGGTGACCAACTGGACTGTTCGGCGGGCCGCCGAGCCCGAGTCCGACGTCGGCACGATGACCACCTCGCGATCCGGCGCGTCCACCGCCGGCAGCACCCCGGCGCGGACCGATCCGGCCAAGCGAGCGATGGCCCCACCCTCGGCCTGACGATGCAACGTACGAAGCTCCACGACGGGCACCGTGGCGGAGTCCAGCACGTCGCCGAGAACCCGGCCGGCCCCGATGGAGGGCAGTTGTGCCGGGTCGCCGACGAAGAGCAGGTGGGTGCCGTCGTCACACGCTTCGAGCAGCGCGGCCGCGAGCTCCACGTCGAGCATCGAGGTCTCGTCCACGACGACGACGTCGGCGTCCAGCGGCCAGGACGCTCCGCGGGTGAACTCGCCCGTCCGGCCCTGCGCCCCGAGCAGGCGGTGCAGGGTCACCGCCGGTTCTCCCGCGAGTTCCTCCAACCGCTGTGCGGCTCGACTGGTGGGGGCGGCCAGCGCGATCCGCCGACCTCGGGCCCGTGCAAGTGCGACCACCGCCGAGACGGTGCGGCTCTTCCCGGTCCCGGGCCCGCCGGTCAGCACACAGACCCCGAACGCGGCCACTGTGCGGACCGCATCGGCTTGCGCGTCGTCCAGGCCCTCCAGAGCGCCGCCGAGGATGCCGCCGGGAGCGCCGCCGAGCAGCCCCGCAACCTCGGCCGGCTCGCACAGCGGCTCGGCGCTGGCACCCAGTCGGGCCAGGCCCGCCGCCACGGCCTCCTCCGCCGCCGCGTACCGCGGCAGCGCGACAAGACCGTCCCGGTCGAAGCGCGCCAGTCGTCCATCGGCGAGTCCGGCCTCGATAGCGCTGGCCGGATCCGGCACGTACAGGCCGGCCAACACCGACTCCAGTGCCCGTACCGGCAGCGCGGTGTGTCCGTCCCGGGCCGCTCGCAGCAGGGCGTGCACCGCCAGCGCCGCGCCGCGGCGCGTGTCCTCCCGCGTCGGCGCGGCCAGCACGGCGGCGGCGAGTGCGTCGGCCTGTGCAGGCCGTACCTCTGCCCCCTCCAAGAGCCGCCACGGGTCAGCCCGCAGCCGGGCGGGCGCGCCGTCGCCCAATGCGGCGACCGTGGCGGCGGCGACGCGGGCCGGGACCCCCGCAGGCACGAGCAAGGCGACGACCCCGTACACGGGCTCGGCGTCGGCGAAGCTCGCCACCAGGCGCGCAGCCCGCTTGGCGGAAACCTCCGGCAGCCCGGCGAGCCGATCGGAGGTCACGTCGGCCGGGGTGTGGATGCCGCCTTCGGCCAGTCGACGTTCCAGTGTGGTCCCCAGACCCGGCCAGAGACCCGCGGCGCAGAACGCGGTGAAGACCGCGTCCGGTCGTGCGCTCTCGGCGCTGTCTGCGGGCACGGCGGTGAGCGTAGGGCAGCGCGGGAAGTGGCGTTCCACGGCGTCCACAGGCCGCGTCCGAAAACGAGGTGGGCAACCGTGCCGCGACCGACCGGGCCGGTTACCGGAACGCGGAGGCGCTCACCCGCACGACCTGCCCCGAGCCCGCGGGCAGGCCCAGGAACGACGCGATGCTCCAGGCCGAGGAGTACAGCTGGCCGCCGCGCACGGCGAGGCCGGTGGGCATCGTGACGTGTCCGGGCGCCGTTGGGCGCGATCCGGGTGAGGCGACCGACGGTGCTGGGGTCGAAGCCCGGGCCCGGGTTGCCGGCCGGCGCACCGAAGAGCACCTCACTGGCGTAGAGGGAGCCGTCCGCGGTTGCGGCGATCCCCGTCAGCGCCGTGAAGCCGGTGTAGGTCTTGACCAGTGCGCCGGTTCGGGCGTTGAGCTTCCAGATTCGGGAGGCGCCGGGTGCTTCCGCGCCCAGACCTGACACGTAGAGGAAACCGTCGGCTCCGAGGGTGACACCGGTCGGCACCGGGTCGCACCCGGGATGACGCGGATCGTTGTTCCGCGCGCCCTTGCAGACGCCGGTCGTGAGGTTGCCCGGTACGAAGAAGGTGCTCAACCTGCCGTTGTCGGTCAGTTGCACGACGTCGTTCGCCCCGGCGTCGGCGACCAACGTCCGACCGGGCAGCCGGAGCACGGCGAAGGGGTTGGACTTTGAGTCCTGGGCCTTCTGGCTCTGGCCGTCCGGATTGTGCGCCAGCTCGTAGGCCAGCAGGTTGGCAACCACGGTGGCGTGCCCCGGGTGCGGGGCACGGTAGAGCCGGGTGCTTCGCGGGCCCGGCCTGCCGGTCTCACCCGTGACCGCCCACACCGTCCCGTTGGAGGCGACACTGACGCCGGTCACGCTGGTCAGGCCCCGCAGGTACGTGCTCTGTGCGCCGCTGCCCAGATTGGCGGTCGTCACTTTGCCGGCGTCGGACTCGGCCACATAGAGCCCTTTGGGCCCGAAAGCGATCCCGAACGGGCCGTTGAAACCCCTGGCGACGACCGTGACGCCCGGCTGCGACGGGGCCGCGTCGGCCGCACCGGCAGCGCCGGGCAATGTCAGCGCCCCGAGCACCGCACACTGACGGCACCGACCCTGGCAAGGGTTCGCTTCCTCACGAGCTCCCCTTGATGGTTCGCGCACCGTCCCGTTGGGTGCGACCTCGGGTGAAGCTATCGCAGAGCGGGACGAATCGGAAGCAAGGACGGATCGGAAGCAGGATCGGCCGACTCAGGGCACCCGCTCGGGATATCCCAGGGGCGGGGACGAGACGTCGTCGAGCGCGGCCCGGATCTCTGCCGGCAACGACACGCCATCCGCCTCCAGCACGGCCCGCAACTGGGCGATCGTCCGGGCGCCCACGATCGGCGCCACCACGCCGGGGCTGTCTCGCGCCCAGGCCAGGGCAACCGCGAGGGGGCTGACACCCAATCCGTCGGCGGCAATGACCACCGCCTCCACGATGTGCGCCGACTGCTCGTCCAGATAGGGCTGGACGAAGCGGCGGTACGCCGAGGACGCTCCCCGTGAATCCGCCGGGGTGGCGCGACGGTATTTTCCCGTCAGCACGCCGCGTCCCAACGGCGACCACGGCAGCACCGCCATGCCGGCATCGCGTGCGGCCGGTACCACTTCCCGCTCCACGCCGCGGGCCAGCAGCGAATACTCGACCTGGGTAGAGACCAGCGGCGCCCGCCCCGGCCAGGCCCGCTGCCAGGTGGCCGCCTTGGCAGTCTGCCAGCCGGCGAAGTTGCTGATCCCGACGTAACGCACCCGGCCGGAGGAGACCGCGGTGTCCAGCGCGCCCAGGCTCTCCTCCAGTGGGGTCGCGTCATCCCAGACATGCAGCTGCCACACGTCGACGTAGGGCGTCCCGAGCCGCTCCAGGGACGCGTCCAGCGCGGCCAGCAGGTGGGCCCGCGAACAGCCCCGGTCCATCGGGCCGGGACCGGTCGCCGACCCCGCCTTGGTGGCCACGATCAACGCGGCCCGCGGTGGCCCGGCCCCGCGCGCGGCCAGTAGCCGGCCGAGGATGCGCTCGCTCTCGCCGTCGGCGTACCGGTCCGCGGTGTCCACCAGCGTCCCGCCGGCGTCGACGAAGGCGCGCAGCTGGCGGCCGGCGTCGTCGGTGTCGGTGTCCCGCCCCCAGGTCATCGTGCCCAGCGCGAGTCGGGAGACCGACAGCCCGCTATGGCCCAGGGGTCGTTGCTCCATGGCCGCAGGCTAGGCCGAAACGACCCTTCTCGCCGCTAGGCTCCGAACAACGGGCAGGAGAGGATGCGCATGCGGCTCGGTATCAATCTCGGCTACTGGGGCGCCGGCCAGGACGCGGAGGCGTTGGCGCTGGCTCAGGAGGCGGAGCGGTTGGGCTTCTCGGTGGCCTGGGCCGCCGAGGCATACGGATCAGACGCCGCCACCGTGCTGACGTGGGTGGCGGCGCACACCGAGCGGATGGACGTCGGGTCGGCCGTCTTTCAGATTCCGGCCCGGTCGCCAGCGATGACCGCGATGACCGCGGCGACCCTGGACTCCCTGTCGGGGGGGCGGTTCCGACTCGGGTTGGGTGTCTCCGGTCCGCAGGTTTCGGAAGGCTGGCACGGCGTCCGGTTCGACAAGCCGCTCGGTCGGACTCGGGAGTACGTCGAGATCGTGCGCCGAGCGCTCCGCCGGGAGCGGGTCTCCTTCGCCGGCCAGCACTACACGCTGCCCTTGCCCGACGGGCCGGGCAAGGCGTTGAAACTGACTGTGCACCCGGTGCGGGAGCACATCCCGGTCTACCTGGCGGCGGTGGGGCCGAAGAACCTCGAGCTCGCCGGTGAGATCGCCGACGGTTGGCTGGCCATCTTCTTCTCCCCGCGCTACGCTGCGGAGTCCCTGGCCGGCATCGCCGCCGGGCGGGCAACGGTGGGCAAGGATCTGACCGGCTTCGACGTGGTACCCACCGTCCCGCTGTCCGTCGGGCCGGACGTCGCGGCCTGCGCCGAGCCGGTGCGCGGCTATGCCGCGCTCTACGTGGGTGGCATGGGCAGCCGGGAGAAGAACTTCTACAACGCGCTGGCCCGTCGGATGGGCTATGACGAGGCGGCCACCGAGATCCAGGACCGGTACCTGGCCAAGGACATCGCCGGCGCGATGGCCGCCGTACCGCTGGACTTCCTGGACGAGACCGCCCTGCTGGGGCCGCGGGAGCGGCTCGCCGAACGGATGCAGGCCTACGCCGAGACCGGGGTGACAACGCTCACCGTGGCGGTCTTCGCCGCGAGCCAGCCGGGGCGCATCGAGGCCATCCGGACCGCTGCGGAGGCGTTGGACCTCGCCGGCGTCGGGGCATGAACCTGCTGCAGGCCGGCGTCCTCGGGGTGGTGGAGGGACTCACCGAGTTCATCCCGGTCTCGAGTACGGGGCATCTCACGGTGACCGAAGAACTGCTCGGCCTGAATGTCAACGACGTCAGCATCACCGGTTTCACCGCGGTCATCCAGTTCGGTGCCATCCTCGCGGTGATTGTCTACTTCTTTCGGGACCTCCGGGAACTGATCAGGGCGGGTGTCGGCGGGCTGTTCTCCGCGCAGGTCCGAGCGGCCGACCCGAAGTTCCGCTTCGCCTGGTTGGTGGTGGCCGGTTCGGTGCCGATCGGCATCGTCGGCGTCCTCGGCAAGTCCTTCATCGAGGGGCCGCTGCGCAATCTCTGGGTGGTGTCGGCGGCCTTGATCCTTTGGAGCGGGGCCATGATCTACGCCGAACGGGTGGCAACGCAGCGTCGCGGCGAGCAGGACATCAACCTGCGGGACGCGCTGGTCATCGGGGGAGCGCAGTGCCTGGCGCTGATTCCGGGCGTGTCCCGATCGGGTGCGACGATCAGCATCGGCCTGGTCCGGGGGTTGGATCGGGTCAGCGCCACCCGGCTGTCCTTCTTCCTGTCCATTCCGGCGCTGACCGCCGCCGGGCTCTACACCCTCAAGGACTCACTCGGTGGCAGTGTCGGTGCGGTGCCTACCCTGTTCGGCACCGTCGTGTCCTTCGTCGTGGCCTACGCCACGATCGCCTGGCTGCTGCGCTTCGTCGCACACCACCCGATCACGGTCTTCGTCGTCTACCGCGTGCTGGCCGGTGTGTTCATCGCCGGCTTGCTCGCCTTCGGTGTCATCGCCGCCACATGAGCCGGTGGACGAGGTGAGCCCGAGATGAGCCCGAGATGAGCACGGTGCTCCTGATCCGGCACGGCCTGACGGCGATGACGGGGCCGGTGCTGGCCGGGTGGACACCGGCCGTCGACCTCGACGACCGGGGCCGCGAGCAGGCCCGGACGCTGGCGGAGCGCCTCGCCCAGCTACCCCTGGCCGCGATCGTGGCGAGCCCGCTGGAACGCTGCCAGCAGACGGCGGCGGCGCTGCGCGAGCGTCGGGATGTGGACGTTCGCACCGACGAGCGCATCGGTGAGTGCCGCTACGGAGACTGGACCGGGCAGGAGCTCAAGAAGCTGGCCAAGGACCCGTTGTGGCGTGTCGTGCAGGCGCATCCCAGCGCCGTCACCTTCCCGGGTGGCGAGTCGCTGAGGGAGGTCCAGTGCCGAGCGGTCAGTGCCGTTCGGGAGTGGAACGCCACGCTCGGGTCGGAGGCCACCTACGCGATCGTCAGCCACGGTGACGTGATCAAGGCTGTGGTGGCGGACGCGCTGGGCATGCACCTGGACCTGTTCCAGCGGATCGTGGTGGACCCGTGCTCGCTGAGCGTCGTCAGGTACACCGGGCTGCGGCCGTTCCTGACCCGGCTCAACGACACCGGCGGCGGAGTCGGCGACCTGCTGCCACCAAAGCGCCGCAGCCGAGGCCGTCGATCAGGTGGTTACGACGCTGCCGTGGGGGGCGGCGCGGGAGCCTCGTCCTGAGCGCACGCGGCGGACGGTGGGTGCCGGCTGGCCTTAGGGTCGAGGGATGCCGCGCCAGGTACACGAGTTCGACCCGCCCGCCCGTTTTGTCGCCGGCACGGTCGGGCAGCCCGGCGACCGTTCCTTCTTCCTGCAGGCCACCGGCGGGGGACGGGTGATCAGCGTGGCCCTGGAAAAGGTGCAGGTGCAGGTGCTGGCCGAGCGGCTGGATCAGATGCTGGACGAGGTGCGCCGGCAGCTGGGTGCGGCCAGCGGTGTGCCGGAGACCCCCCCGCCGGAGTTGGAGGACGTCGCCCCCCTGGACATGCCTGTGGAGGAGGAGTTCCGCGTCGGCACCATGGCGATTGCCTGGGAGGGCGAGACGGCCAAGGTGGTCGTGGAGGCGCAGGCCGCCGTGGCCGACGGCGACGAGGCGGCGATCCCGCTGACCGACCAGTCGGTCGACGGGCCCGACGTGTTGCGCGTGCGCATCCCGCCCACCGCCGCCCGGGCGTTCGTTGCCCGCGCCCAGCGGGTGATCGCCGCCGGCAGGCCGCCGTGCCCCCTCTGCGGCCTCCCGCTGGACCCTGATGGGCATGTCTGTCCGCGGCAGAACGGGCACCGGAACTGACCTCGGTCGGCCGCACTCGGGTAAGACTGGGAGCGTGACTGCGCCGGAGCTCGGGGGTGCGAGCGATCCTGGGCTCGACGTCCCGGCCGCGCTCGAGCTGCTGACGGCCGGCGCGATCACCGTCGCCGGTCGCCTCGTCGACGCCTCCAACGCCACGCTGTACTGCTCGGTCGAACTCGCCGGTGTGAGCGTGGACGCCGTGTACAAGCCGGTTGCCGGCGAGCGGCCACTGTGGGACTTCCCCGACGGCACGCTCGCCGGTCGGGAAGTCGCCGCGTACGCGGTGAGCGCGGCGACGGGCTGGCAGATCGTGCCGCCGACGGTGCACCGGGACGGGCCGTTCGGGCCCGGGATGTGCCAGCTGTGGATCGACGTCGACGGCGGTGTCGACCTCGCCGCGCTCGTCCGATCCGAATCCGCGCAGCTGCGTCGGATGGCCGTCCTGGACGCGGTGATCAACAACGCCGACCGCAAGGGCGGCCACCTGCTGCCCACGACCGCGGGCCACATCTTCGGGGTCGACCACGGTGTCTGCTTCGCCGTCGAGGACAAGCTGCGCACCCTGCTGTGGCGCTGGCGAGGGCGTCGGTTGACGGAGGAGGCGCTGGAGGTGTTGCACGGGCTGCGCGCCGACCTCGAGGGGGAGCTGGGGGCTGAGCTGGCCTCATACCTGACCCCGGCGGAGGTGCGCGCAACTCGACGGCGGGTCGACCGGCTGCTCACCACCTCTCACCATCCCGAGCCCAGCGCGGACTGGCCGGCCATCCCGTGGCCCCCATTCTGAGATGCTGTCTGGGGCCGCACTCGGCGGCGCTGACGCCGGACGTGACCCGGCTACCCTCGGGTAGTGCAGTCCTGGTCCGCTCCTGCCCTGCCTCGCCTGCCCGGCTCCGGGGTACCACTGCGCGTCCTGGACACTGCCAGCTCCAGCCTCCGCCCGCTGGCACCCGGGCGTCGGGCCGGGATGTATGTCTGTGGCATCACGCCCTACGACGCGACCCACCTCGGGCACGCGGCCACCTACCTGGCCTTCGACACCCTCCAGCGCGTCCTGCGCGACGGTGGCGTCGAGGTGGACTACTGCCAGAACGTCACCGACGTCGACGACCCGTTGCTGGCGCGGGCGGCAGCCACGGGTGAGGACTGGGTGGCGTTGGCCGAGCGGGAGACGGAGCGGTTCCGGCAGGACATGGAGGCGCTGCGGGTGCTGCCGCCGCGGTGGTACGTCGGCGCCGTCGAGGCCATCCCGGAGATCGTCGAACTCATCGCCGTCCTACGGGATAAAGGCGCAGCCTACGACCTCGACGGTGATCTCTACTTCCCGGTCTCGGCCGACCCGCATTTCGGCTCCGTGGCCAACCTCGACGTGGACACGATGCTGCGCCTCTCGGCCGAGCGCGGCGGTGACCCGGACCGGCCGGGCAAGAAGGATCCGCTCGATGCGGCACTGTGGCGGGCGGCCAGACCGGCGGAACCGGCGTGGCCCTCGGAGTTCGGACCGGGTCGGCCGGGCTGGCACGTCGAGTGCGCGGCGATCGCCCTCCGCCGGCTCGGTCCGACGATCGACATCCAGGGCGGTGGGAGCGACCTGGCCTATCCGCATCACGAGTTGAGCGCGGCGCATGCCGACGTGGCCAGCGGGTGCTGGCCCTTCGCCAGGTCCTACGTGCACAGCGGAATGGTGGGGTACCTGGGCGAGAAGATGTCGAAGTCCCGGGGCAACCTCGTCCTCGTCTCCCGGCTGCGAACCGACGGCGTCGAGCCGGCTGCGGTCAGGTTGGCGCTGCTGGGTCACCACTACCGCGAGGACTGGGAGTGGACCGGGGACGACCTCGCCGGGGCGACGAAGCGGCTCCTGCGGTGGCGGCGGGCGGTCGAGCAGCCCACCGGACCCTCGGCGCAGACCATCCTCGCCGAGGTGCGCCGGCACTTGGCGGATGACCTCGACACCCCGCGTGCGCTGCGCTGCGTCGACCGCTGGGCCGCTGAGGCGCTCACCCGCGGCGGCGACGATCGACATGCTCCCGGCCTGGTACGCGACATGGCGGACGCGCTGCTCGGCGTCGATCCGTCGCCGTCGCCGCCACCGTCGGGCCTGGCCTGACGGGACAGGCTCAGCCGCCCTCGTGGCCGTCGCCGGGACCGCGGCGGCGCAGGTAGCGCTCGAACTCCCGGGCGATGGCCTCACCGCTGGCCTCGGGTAGATCCGTCTCGTCCGCCCGGGACTCCAACGCCCGGACGTAGTCGGCGACGTCGGAGTCGTCGCGCGCCATCTCCTCCACGCCGCGCTCCCAGGCCCGTGCCTGCTCCGGCAACTCACCCAGCGGCACCGCGATGTCCAGCAGGTCCTCCACCCGGCGCAGCAGCGCAATGGTCGCCTTGGGGCACGGTGGCTGCGCGACGTAGTGCGGCACCGCCGCCCAGAACGACACCGCCGGCAACCCGGCCAGCCGGCAGGCATCCTGGAACACGCCGACGATCCCGGTGGGGCCTTCGTATCGGGAACGTTCCAGGGACAGCCTGGTGGCCGTGGCCTCGTCGTAGGCGGTCCCGGTCACCGGCACCGGCCTGGTGTGCGGCGTGTCGGCGAGGAGGGCGCCCAGGGTGACGGTCAACTCCACCCCCAGCTCCGAGGTCATCTCGATCAACTCGTCGCAGAATCCCCGCCATCGCATGTTCGGCTCCAGGCCCCGGAGCAGCACGATGTCCCTCGACGCGCCCGTCGGTCGCGCGACCGAGAGGCGGGACGTGGGCCACTCCACGCTGCGGGTGATCCCGTCCACGAGGCGGACCGTGGGCCGGTTGACCTGGAAGTCGTAGTAGTCGTCGGGGTCGACGGCGGCCAACGGCGTCGCCCGCCACATGCGCTCGAGGTGGTCGATCGCGTCGCTCGCTGCATCCGCGGCGTCGTTCCAGCCCTCGAAGGCGCCCACCAGAACCGGGTCGCGGAGCACTGGCACGCCCTCGAGTTCGACCACGCCTCACTCCTTGCAGCCTCGAAAGCCGCCTCGAGGCGATCAACGACCATCGGCCTGGGCTCCAGCCTACGGCCTGGCCCGCCGACGACGCGGCGCCGACGCACGCGCCATATCGCCTGGGGACTCAGCCCGCCCATTACCATGAGCGTCGATGACCCACAACCCGGGCGAAACTCGCCTGCCTGAGTCTAGTACGTCCGAGCCTGCCCCGCCTGATGTCGAGCTGGCCCTCTCGGCGCGCGGCGCTGCCCTGCTGGCTGCGCTGGGCGAAAGGGTCGTCGTGGCGGACGGCGCCATGGGCACGATGCTGCAGAGTCACGACCTCACCCTCGACGACTTCGAGGGGCTGGAGGGCTGTAACGAAATCCTCAACGTGACCAGGCCGGACGTCGTGCGGGATGTACACGAGGCCTACTTCGCGGTCGGCGTGGACTGTGTGGAGACCAATACCTTCGGGGCCAACCTGGCGAACCTCGGTGAGTACGACGCAGCGCACCGCGTCGCCGAGCTCGCCGAGGCCGGCGCCCGGCTGGCCCGAGAGGTGGCGGACGCCTACTCCACCGCGGCCGCGCCGCGTTGGGTGCTGGGCTCGGTCGGTCCTGGTACGAAACTGCCCACATTGGGTCACGCCGCCTACGCCGACCTGCGCGACGCCTACCAGGCAGAGGTGGGGGGACTCATCGGTGGCGGTGCGGACGCGATCATCGTGGAGACCGCCCAGGACCTGCTGCAGGCGAAGGCGGCGTTGGTGGGGGCCCGCCGGGCGATGGTCGCGGCCGGGGCTCGGTTGCCACTCATCGCGCAGGTGACCGTGGAGACCACCGGCACGATGCTCCTCGGGTCGGAGATCGGTGCGGCACTGACCGCCCTGGAACCGCTGCACGTCGACGTCCTCGGGCTGAACTGCGCGACCGGGCCGGCGGAGATGAGTGAACACCTGCGCTACCTGTCCAAGCATGCCCTGGTAGCGCTGTCCTGCATGCCCAACGCCGGCCTGCCCGAACTGACACGGGATGGCGCCCACTACCCGCTGACGCCCGCGCAGCTCGCCGAGGCGCACGACGCGTTCACGGCCGACTACGGCCTGTCCCTCGTCGGGGGCTGTTGCGGTACCACCCCCGAGCACCTGCGCCTGGTCGTGCAGCGCGTGCAGGGTCGAACCGTGACGCCGCGGCGCCCCCGACCCGAGCCGGGGGCGGCGAGCCTGTACCAGACGGTGTCGTTCCGGCAGGACACCGCGTACATGTCCATCGGCGAACGGACCAACGCCAACGGCAGCAAGGCGTTCCGGGAGGCGATGCTCGAGGAGAAGTGGGAGGACTGCCTGGAGATCGCCCGATCACAGACGCGGGACGGTGCCCACCTCCTCGACCTCTCCGTGGACTACGTCGGTCGGGACGGGGTGGCCGACATGCGCTCCCTGGCCGGCCGGTTGGCCACCGCCAGCACGCTGCCGCTGGTGCTCGACTCCACCGAGCCGGAGGTGATCGAGGCCGGCCTGGAGCACCTGGGCGGGCGCAGCGTGGTCAACTCGGTCAACTACGAGGACGGCGACGGCCCGGGCAGCCGGATGCGCCGGGTGATGCCGGTGGTGGCCGAACACGGCGCGGCCGTGATAGCGCTGACCATCGACGAGCAGGGCCAGGCCCGTACGTCCGAGTGGAAGGTCGCGGTCGCCACCCGGTTGGTCGAGGACCTGACCGGCACCTGGGGCCTGCGGGTCAGCGACATCCTGCTCGACTGTCTCACCTTCCCGATCGCCACCGGTCAGGAGGAGACCCGCCGCGACGGGGTGGAGACGCTGGAGGCGATCCGCGAGGTCAAGCGACGTTACCCCGACGTGCAGACCACCCTGGGGGTATCCAACGTCTCCTTCGGGCTGAACCCGGCCGCGCGCATCGTGCTCAATTCGGTCTTCCTGCACGAGTGCGTCCGGGCCGGACTGGACTCGGCCATCGTGCACTCGGCGAAGATCCTGCCGATGGCGCGGATACCGGATGAGCAGCGGGAGGTCGCACTCGACCTGGTGTATGACCGGCGGCGGTCGGACTACGACCCGCTGACCCGCTTCCTCGAGTTGTTCGAGGGGGTGACGGCCGCCGACGCGCGGGCGACCCGGGCCCAGGAGCTCGCCGGGCTGCCGCTGGCCGAGCGGCTCAAACGGCGCATCATCGACGGCGAGCGCAACGGACTCGAGGCCGACCTCGACGAGGCGCTGGCTCTCCGACCGGCGCTGGAGATCGTCAACGACGACCTACTCGAAGGCATGAAGGTCGTCGGGGAGTTGTTCGGCTCCGGGGAGATGCAACTGCCGTTCGTCCTGCAGAGCGCGGAGATCATGAAGGCCGCGGTGGCCTACCTGGAGCCGCATATGGACAAGACCGACGAGGCGGGCAAGGGCACGATCGTGCTGGCCACGGTCAAAGGCGACGTGCATGACATCGGCAAGAACCTGGTCGACATCATCCTCACCAACAACGGCTACACGGTGGTGAACATCGGCATCAAGCAGCCGGTGTCGGCCATCCTCGACGCCGCGGCGGAGCATGCGGCGGACGTCGTGGGCATGTCCGGTCTGCTGGTGAAGTCCACGGTCGTCATGAAGGAGAACCTGCAGGAGATGAACGCCCGCGGTGTGGCGACCGGGTTGCCGGTGCTGCTCGGTGGCGCGGCGCTGACCCGGGCCTACGTCGAACAGGATCTGGCCGAGGTCTACGCCGGGGAAGTACGTTACGCCCGCGACGCCTTCGAAGGGCTGCGATTGATGGACGCCCTGATGGGCGTGAAGCGGGGAGTCCCGGGGGCCACCCTGCCGGCGCGGCGCGGTGCTCGCGTGCGCACCGCCCGCCGGCCCTTGGAGACACCTGAGGGGGAACGTCCAGCGCGGTCCGACGTGGCGATCGACGTGTCGGTGCCGAACCCGCCGTTCTGGGGTGATCGCGTCGTCAAGGGCATTCCGCTCGCCGACTACGCCGCGATGCTCGACGAGCGGGCGACCTTCATGGGGCAGTGGGGTCTGCGCGGTGCCCGCGGTGGAGCCGGGCCGTCGTATGAGGAGCTGGTCGAGACCGAGGGGCGACCGCGGCTGCGGATGTGGCTGGAGCGGATCGCCGCCGACCGCATGCTCGAGGCGGCCGTTGTCTACGGCTACTTTCCCTGCGTCAGCAAGGGCGATGACCTCATCGTGCTGTCGGCCGACGGCGGTCGCGGCGAACGCGTCCGGTTCTCCTTCCCACGGCAGCGGCGTGACCGCCACCTGTGCCTGGCGGACTTCTTCCGCCCGGAGGAGTCCGGTGAGACCGACGTGGTGGCCTTCACCGTGGTGACGATGGGCGCGCGAATCAGCGAAGTGACCGCGGAGCTCTTCGGCCGGAACGCCTACCGGGACTATCTGGAACTGCACGGCCTGTCGGTGCAACTCACCGAGGCGCTCGCGGAGTATTGGCACCGCCGGATCCGTGAGGAGCTGGCGATCGCGGACACGGATTCGGCCGACCTGGACGACGTGCTGGCCCACCAGGGATACCGCGGTTCCCGGTATTCCTTCGGGTACCCGGCCTGCCCCGACCTCGAGCAGCAGCAGCAGATCGTCGAGTTGATCCACCCGGATCGGATCGGCGTCCAGCTCTCGGAGGAGTTCCAGCTGCACCCCGAGCAGTCCACCTCCGCGATCGTCGTGCACCATCCCGAGGCGAAGTACTTCAACGCGAAGTGAACGCCTCCAGGCGGCTGGCCGCGGTGCTGTTCGACATGGATGGCGTCCTCGTCGACTCCGAGCCGCTGTGGCTCGACGTCGAGCGGACCATTATGCACGGCCTCGGCGCACGGTGGTCGCGCGCAGACCAGCAGCGCTGTGTCGGGGGGCCGCTGCGACGCACCGCGGAATACATGTTCACCTCAGCCGGTCTGGCGGCTCACTCGATGACGGGGGTGGCGGCGCTGGAGCAGGCCCTGATCGACGGCATGGCCGACCGACTCACCGCCGCGGCACCGTTGCGACCGGGCGCCGCCCGACTGCTGGCGGAGCTGGCAGCGGCCGACATGCCGACGGCCCTGGTCACCTCCTCCTACCGCAACCTGGCCGACCTCGTGCTGGGACACCTCGGCCACGACGCTGTCTCGGTGTCCGTCGCCGGTGACGAGGTTCGACGACGCAAACCGCATCCGGAGCCGTACCTGACCGCCGCGAGGCTGCTGGATGTCGACCCACGGGACTGCGTGGTGCTGGAGGACTCACAACCCGGCCTGGCTGCTGCCGCCGCGGCGGGCTGCCGGTGTGTCGGAGTGCCGGATACCGTATCGATCGGGACGGCCCCCGGCCTGGTCGTCATCGATTCTCTTACCGACATCGACCTCCCCTGGCTGTATTCGCTGGCGCAGCGGCTACCGGGCGCGGGTTGACTGCGGATGCACAACGACATCGGGAGACAACGTGAGTGACCTCGCGGGCAGCGACGACGCGTTGGCCGCCCGGCTCGCCACCGATGCGGGCCGCCTCCTGCTGGTGGTGCGTACGGAGCAGGCGCATGCCGATCAGGCATCCCGGAAGGCCGTCGGAGACGCCGCGGCCCACGAGTTCCTCACGGCTCGGTTGGCCGAGGCGCGACCGCACGACGCGGTGTTCTCCGAGGAGGGCATCGACGACCTGGCGCGCCTGGACGCCTCCCGAGTATGGATCGTGGACCCGCTCGACGGTACCCGGGAGTTCTCCGAGTTCCGCGACGACTGGGCGGTGCACGTCGCGTTGTGGCAGGACGGCGAACTGGTTGCGGGGGCGGTCGCTCTCCCGGCCAGCGACCTGACCTTCGCCACGCCCGATGTGCCGCTGGCCGCAGCGTCGGCGGGACGGCTGCGGCTGGTGGTCAGTCGCACCCGACCGCCCGCCTGGACCACCGCTGTGCGACAGGCCCTCGGCGCCGACGTGGTGCCGATGGGCTCGGCCGGGGCGAAGGTGATGGCCGTCGTGCGCGGTGTCGCCGACGTCTACCTGCACGCCGGTGGGCAGTACGAGTGGGACTCGGCGGCTCCGGTTGCGGTGGCTCGGGCGGCGGGACTGCACGCCTCGCGCCTGGACGGTTCGCCGCTGCGTTACAACTGCCGCAATCCCCTGCTGCCCGACCTGGTCATCTGCCGGCCGGAACTCACCGACCGGGTGCACCAGGTGGTGACGGCCTGCGTGCTCGAATGACGTAGGGCCGGCACAGCCTCGGTTGTCGGTCAGTGGTAGCCGTACCGCCGGCGGAGAGGCCAGCTCAATGCCTGCACGAGTGCCTGCGAGCGCGGCGCGAGTCCGCGACGCCATCCGTCGTCGCGGCGCAGCACGACATGACCGCTGCGAAAGCGCATCGGGTTGCCGGCCACGGTGTGCGACGGACGCAGCGTCACCGCGTCTGCCGTCACATGGGCAAGCTCGTCCGCGCCGCCTGGCATGCCGACGAGGTCCAGCACGCGGGTGATTTCCTGTCGAGGGTCGCCGATGAGATCCTCGTAACGGACAACGATGGACGGCACCCGCCGGGCGAGTGCGGACACCATCGCATTGTGGGCTGTCCACAATATTCCGGATCGGCTTGGGGAGTACAAGGGCATGAAGCTCTCCCCGGCCCCCACCTCCGGCCGGCGGCGTTGCTTGCCCCACGAGTTGGCGACACCGCGAGGATCACGCACCGCGTGCACGAGGCGTAGGTCGACGTCGGGGACCTGTTCGAGCAGGTAGCCGTAGGAGGCGTGCTTGCTCGAGTCCACGATGACCCGGGCGCCGGACACCTCCTGCAGCGCGCTGTAGAGCTGGCCCAGCAGATCCGCGTAATCCCGCAGCCTGCGGCGGTAGCCGGGAAAGGCGGCACTGGCGAACATCGCCGGGATGTAGCGGTTGCGGTCGACTGACTGCTTCAGGCGAATCACGCTGTCGATATCGAGGGCGTCCCATCCGCCGAAGGCCTTGCGGCCCACCTCGGTCCACAGCGGGCAGTCCAGAAAGTTCGCGCCACACCCGCAGCGCTCGTTGCCGAGAACCCCGCGCTCCCACAGGTGCACGACCTCACCTGAGGAGATCAGGCCGGGCACCTCACCCAGCATGCGGTCCAGCAGCGTCGACCCGCTGCGCCCGAAGCCGCCGAGGTAGAGCACGACCGGCCGGTCCGTGGATGGCCCCGGCGGTCGGGTCAGCGTCGCGACCTCCCCGGCGAAGGCGCGAACCGCCGCCGCGCGGCGGGCCTCCTCCGCGCCGGGGGTCACCACGAACTCCTGGGGGAGCCGCAGGGCGGCGTCGAGAGCCCCGACCAGCTCCGGTTCGGTCGAGGCCATGCGGATCATGCCGGCCATGGAGATTCGGCTGGCGAAGAGCAGTTGATGGTCGTCCACGTGTTCACCGAGGGCGCTGTTGCGCGGCACCACGATCGGCAGCTTCCCCGCACTGCGGATCTCGGTGATGGTCGCCGGGCCACCGTGGCAGACGACCACCTCGGCAGCGCGAATCTGGGCGGCGACGTCCTGTGTGGACCAGTAGTCCACGCCCTCGGCAAGCTGGGGACGAACGGAGGCTCCGTATTGGATGACGCAGCGGATACTGCCCGGAGGCTGTCGGGCCGTCCAATCATCCAGCCAACGGACGAGCCGGTTGAAACGATGCCAATCGGTGCCGAGCAATGCCAGCACGGTCTTGGGCGCGACCTTGGGATCAGCGGTCACAGCAGTTGTCCGATCACACGGGCACGCGGGTAGAAGGCGAGCTGCTCCTCCCACTGGACGAGGAAGCGGTCGCTCAGGGGCTGACAGAGCCGGCCGCTGAGGGTGGGGGAGTCGAGTCGGTCGTAGACCTCGACGTAGACCGTCCGCGCGCGGAACCGTCCGCCCAACAGGAAGAAGGGGAATGCGACGGCAGCACCGGTGGAGACGATGACATCAGGCCGAAACCTGCGCAGTACACGCGCGGCGAGACCGGTGTTGCGCACCAGGTTGCGGACGTTGCGCGTGGTGGGGTGAAAGGCCCAGTCCACTGCCTCACCGTCGAGTAACGACACCGCATCGGGCGTGCGGAAAGTGACCCAGCGGCGTTCCCGGTCCTGCCACCAAGGCCGCAGCGCGGCCAACTGGGCAAGGTGCCCGCCGCTGGAGCAGACCAGGAGCACGCGTGCGGCGCTGTCGCCGCCGAACTCGAACGTCGACTGCGACTGGACCTCCGACCCTGGTTCCCCTGGCGCCACGCCAAACCTCTCTCGCGAAGGGCTCCGTGCACGAGGCGATGCAGCCACGAAACCTGATGTTTCATCTAACCAGTCGATAGTGCCGCCTTCCCCCTTCGCGATCGACGCGGAACAGACACGACTCCCCAGGTCCATTCGGGCAGCTGCATGGGGACGGGACGTTCGGGCAATGTCCTCGCGGCAGACTCAAATGAACCCTGAACTGGTCCCCGGTACCCCGTG
>JADGOV010000101.1 GCA_017882785.1 Frankiaceae bacterium | reverse complement strand
CATGGCGCAGCAGGAGAGCGAGCGCAACCAGGCCGAGTACGCGAGGCAGACGGCGGTGGCCCGGGCCCGGTACCAGTCGGAGATCGACCAGGCGCAGGCGACCTCCGGGCAGGCCGGGCCGCTCGCGGCGGCCCAGGCGCAACAGGCTGTGCTCGCCGAGCAGGCCAAGGTCGCGGAGAAGAACGCTGAGCTGCGGCAGGCACAACTGCAGGCGGAGATCATCAAGCCGGCGCAAGCGGAGGCTGAGCGGATCCGTACCCTCGCCAAGGCCGAGGCCGACCGCACCCGCCTCTCAGCGGGGGCGGCCGCAGACGAGGGCCGTATCGCGCTGGACCAGGCGATCATCGCGCAGCTTCCGGAGCTCGTACGGGCCGCGGCGGCTGGGCTGTCCAACGCCAACCTCACCGTGCTGAACGGCGCGGATGGGCTCAACAGCACGGTGGCCTCCCTGGCCTCCCAGGGGCTCGCCGTCCTCGACGCGGTGACCTCCGGCCTGCGAAAGGAGAAGCCCGAGGGCGACCGGCCGGGTGGGTCCCGCGTGCTGCCCTAGCCTCCCGCTGACCTCTGGCCGGGTCCGGCGCGGCGACCGGCGCGGCGATCATGCTCGATCGGCTGTCCATCGATAGCTCCGAACGTACGTTCCAGCATGATCGGCGAGTTTCCAGCGATACCAGCGCACCCGTGGAGTTTCGCCGCCGCGGCTGCCATAGCCTCGGGCAATGCACGCGATGACGTTGCCGTCCTTCGGCGGCCCGGAGGCGCTGGTGTGGGCGGAGGTCGCCGATCTGCAGCCGGGGGCCGGCGACGTGCTGATCGACGTGGCCGCCACGTCGGTCAATCGGGCCGATACCCTGCAGCGGCAGGGGCTGTATCCACCGCCAGCGGGCACGGTCCCCTACCCCGGCCTGGAGTGTTCCGGTCGCGTCGCGGCCCTGGGCGACGGGGTGTCCGGCTGGCGGGTCGGCGACGAGGTGTGTGCTCTGCTGGCCGGCGGCGGCTATGCCGAACGCGTGGTCGTACCGGCCGGCCAGCTGCTGCCCGTCCCTTCCGGCGTCGACGTGGTGACTGCGGGTGGGCTGCCGGAGGTGGCCTGCACGGTCTGGTCCAACGTGGTGGACGTAGGAAGGCTGCGCGCGGGTGAGCTGTTCTGCGTCCACGGCGGGGCGAGTGGCGTCGGCACGTTCGCGATCCAACTGGCCCGCGAGCTGGGTGCCCGGGTCGCCTGCACCGTGGGTAGCCCGGCCAAGGCCGAACGCTGCCGGGAGCTCGGGGCCGAGGTGGTGATCTCCTATCGCAGCGAGGACTTCGTCGAGCGGCTCCGAGCGGCCAGCGGTGGACGTGGTGCCGATCTCATCCTCGACATCATCGGGGGGGCCTATCTGGCGCGGAACGTGGCGGCCTTGGCCCCCGACGGGCGACTGGTCATCATCGGTATGCAGGGCGGCCGACGAGCCGAGCTGGATCTCTCCGCCCTCATGGGCAGGCGGGGGGCGGTGTACGCCACGTCGCTGCGGTACCGACCGGTAGCGCAGAAGGCGGCCATCGTCGACGGCGTCCGGCGGGAAGTCTGGCCACTGGTCCAAGCCGGCCGCATCCGCCCGGTCATCGATCGCGTGCTTCGGCTTCAGGAGGCCGGCGAAGGCCATCGGGTGATGGAGGCCGGCGAGCACGTGGGCAAGGTGTTGCTCTCCCGCTGCTAGCTGGTTGCCCGCTGGCCGGGCTCGCCGGCCGGCACCTTGAGCTGGTAGCAGTCGTGCACCGTCCCAGTGCGCATGCCCACCGATTCGTAGAGCCGGAACGCTCCGGTTGCCTGCCGGACAGCCGAGGCGTAGCCGGCGACCCGGTCTCCCCCGGTGGCCAGCCATGCGTCCGCGCTCAGATCGAGCCCAGGTCGGGTCAGCTCCTCGACGGCATCGGCGATCTCGTAGTCGACGTACCCAAGGTCTGCCGTGTCGGAGACGGCGACCAGATCGAACAATGCCTCGGCATCGTCCGGACCTCGAGGGCGTCGCACCTGCATGCCGACACGGTGCCCTGTCGGCGGGAACCGGGCAAGAGCCGTACCCCCAGGCGCGGCCGTGCCCCGCCCGCTCGGATTGCCGGCCGTCACTGGGGCGAACACAGGTCGGTCACAATGGCTGCATGCCCGATACCTCCCCCGACCCCCCCCGCGTCGTCGTCGGACGGGACGTGCCCACGCCGGATACCGATCAGGCCGAGAGTGGCGAAGCTTCACCGACGGAGCTGGTGTCCGAACCGGCCAAGGTGATGCGTGTCGGGACCATGATCAAACAACTGCTCGACGAGGTACGGGCGGCGCCGCTCGACGAGGCCAGTCGGGTCCGGCTGCGCGAGATTCACGCCCGCTCGATCGCCGAGCTCGAGGACGGGCTCTCTCTGGAGCTTCGGGAGGAGTTGGACCGACTGACGCTGCCCTTCAGCGACGAGGACGTACCCAGCGACGCGGAGCTGCGGATCGCCCACGCGCAGCTGGTCGGCTGGCTCGAGGGGCTCTTCCACGGCATCCAGACCGCGCTCTTCGCCCAGCAGATGGCGGCCCGCGCTCAGCTGGAGGAGATGCGCCGCCGAGCCCTGCCGCCCGGCGCGGCGCCCGGCGCGGATCACCCGCAGCCGCCGCAGTTCGGTCCCTCCGGCCCCTACTTGTAGGCCCAGCTCGCCTCATCCGGTCATCCGGCCTCATCCAACAATGAGCCGCTCCAGGACGAGCGCGACGCCGTCGTCGTCGTTGCTCGCGGTGTGCTCGGTCACCGCGCTCAACACGCTGGGGTGCGCGTTGGCCACCGCGATCCCCCGGCCCGCCCAGGCCAGAAGTGGCAGGTCGTTGGGCATGTCGCCGAACGCGACCACCTCGTGCGCGCCAACCCCGCGCTCGGCGCAGAGCAGCTCCAGCGTTGTGGCCTTGCTCACCCCGGAGGCGCTGATCTCCACCAGCCCGTCCCGACTGGAGTGTGTCAACTCCGCGAGGTGCCCCACCACCTTCTGGGTAGCGGCCAGCAACGCGTCGGCGTCGAGGGCATCGTGGCGGACGAGCAGCTTTGCGGCCGGTTCGGTGACCAGGCGCTCCGCCTGGGCGCGCAGGGAGTCCGCCGGTATTTCCCAGCGTGGCCGGTAGTCGGGGGTGCACCCGAAGCCGCCGGTGCGTTCCACAGCGTAGGTCGCCTCCGGTAGTGCCTCGCGCAGCCTGCGGACCACCTCGGCGGCGGCGGCGGGAGCGAGCAGGAACTCCTCCACGACGCGCTCGGTGCCCAGGTCGTAGACCAGCGCGCCGTTGGCGCAGACGGCCAGGCCGCGGTGGCCGGTAGCCTCGGCGACCGGCGCCAACCAACGCGGCGGCCGGCCGGTGACGAAGATGACCAACACGCCGGCCGCCTCCACCGCCCTCAGCGCGTCCAGACTGCGACTCGAGATCGTGCCGTCGCTGCGGACCAGCGTGCCGTCGAGGTCGGTGGCGACGACGCGCGGGAGGGCCGTCGGAGGGGTCATCGGCGGGGTTCGAGCACCTCACGCCCGCCGAGGTAGGGCTGCAGGGCAGCCGGTACGGCGACTGACCCGTCCGCCCGCTGGTGCACCTCGAGCAGCGCGACGATGCTACGGGTCACCGCGCACAGCGTCCCGTTGAGCGTGGCTACCGGCCCGACGCCGCCGCCGGTGTCCCGCTCGCGGAGCCGAATGCCCAGCCGTCGCGCCTGGAACGTCGTGCAGTTCGACGTGGACGTCAGCTCCAGCCAGCGCTGCTGGGAGGGCAGCCACGCCTCGCAGTCGTACTTCCGGGCGGCGCTGGAGCCGAGGTCGCCGGCGGCGATGTCGATCACCCGGATCGGCAGCTCAAGCGCGGCCAGGAAGTCCCGTTCCCACCCGAGCAGCCGTTGATGCTCGGCGGTCGCGTCGGCCGGACGACAGAAGGAGAACATCTCCACCTTGTCGAACTGGTGCACCCGGATGATGCCGCGGGTGTCCTTCCCGTAGGAGCCGGCCTCCCGACGGAAGCAGGAGGAGAAGCCGGCGTACCGGAGGGGGAGTGTGCCGCCGTCGAGGATCTCCTCGGCGTGATAGGCGGCGAGCGGCACCTCGCTCGTGCCGACCAGGTACAGCTCGTCCTCGGCCAGGCGGTAGACCTCGGCGGCGTGCGCGCCGAGGAAACCGGTGCCCTCCATCGCAGCCGCCTTGACCAGCGCCGGTGCGATGACCGGGGTGAAGCCGGCCGCGACGGCCTGCGCGACGGCAAGGTTGACCAGCGCGAACTCCAGCAGCGCGCCGATGCCGGTGAGGTAGTAGAACCGGGCGCCGGAGACCTTCGCCCCCCGCTGGACGTCGATGGCGCCGAGCAGTTCGCCCAACGCGAGGTGGTCGCGGACCTCGAAGTCGTACGTCGGGACGGCGGCCTCTTCCAGGACGACGTAGTCATCCTCGCCGCCGGGCCGGACGCCGTCCTCGATGACGTTGGGAATCGCCAGGTGGGCCGCCCGGAGGGCCGCGTCCGCGTCGGCCAGCGTCGCCTCAACCTCGCGGACCTCGGCCGCCAACTCCTTGGCCTGGACGAGCAGTGGCCCCTTGAGCGGGCCCTGAGCCGTGGCAACGTCCCTGCCGATCCTGCGCTGTTCGGCTCGGAGGTCGTCGAATCGCCGGACCGCGCCGCGGCGGGCCACATCGGCCGCCAGCAGCGCGTCCACCAGGCCCGGGTCCTCGCCACGGGCCCGCTGGGACTGGCGAACCCGGTCTGGTTCGTCGCGCAGCGGCCGCAGGTCGATCACGTTGCGAGCCTAATCCGCCGCGCGGGTGACCGCGCCGGAGTGGGGCGTCGAGCGTGAGCTGGATGGCCGGCCAGCGCGGTAACCTCGCCGAGTGATCGCAGTCGGCAGCCCCACTCCGCAGTGACGCGAGCCCGCCCGCAGGGCGCGGCGGGATCAGGAGTCGGCAGCCGTCGTCGAGAGCCGCGACCGTCGCTGCTCGCGTCCCAGCTGCTGACCGTCGGCATCGACATCGGCGGCACCAAGGTCGCGGCCGGTGTGGTCGACTCCGATGGGCAGGTGCTGGACCAACTGCGCGCGAGCACACCGGACAAGAGCAAGAGCCCGCAGGTCGTCGAGGACACCATCGCCGGGCTGGTGTTCGACCTTGCCGAGCGGCACGACCTGCACGCGGTGGGGATCGGCGCTGCCGGCTTCGTCGACGAGTCGCGAGCGTCGGTGGTCTTCGCGCCCCATCTGTCCTGGCGCAACGAGCCGCTGCGGGACGCCGTCAGCAGGCGCCTCCGGCTGCCGGTCGTCGTGGAGAACGACGCCAACGCGGCTGCGTGGGCGGAGTGGCGCTTCGGGTCCGGCCAGGGACAGCAGGACCTGGTCTGCGTCACTATGGGCACCGGGATCGGCGGGGCGATCCTGTCCGACGGGGTGCTCCAGCGCGGGCAGTTCGGCATGGCCGGCGAGTTCGGGCACATGCTCGTCGTTCCCCAAGGTCATCGGTGCGCCTGCGGCAACCGCGGCTGTTGGGAGCAGTACGCCAGCGGCAACGCCCTGGTCCGGGAAGCACGCGAGCTTGCCGTCGCGGAGTCCCCCGTTGCCCAGGGCCTCCTTGCGCGTGCGGACGGCGACGTCGCGCAGATCACCGGACCGCTGATCACCGAGGCGGCCAAGGACGGCGACCCGACGGCCATCGAACTGTTCGGCGAAGTGGGCACCTGGCTGGGCATCGGCATCGCCAACCTGGCCGCGGCGCTGGACCCCGGTCTGGTCGTCGTCGGCGGTGGTGTCTCGGATGCCGGGGAGTTGTTGCTGCAACCGGCCCGCGAGGCCTTCCGTCGACACCTGACCGGCCGCGGCTTCCGGCCGGAGGCCCGCATCGTGCGAGCCGAGCTGGGCAACGTCGCGGGCCTTATCGGCGCGGCCGAACTCGCCCGACCGTTCGCCCGCCGTTTCCGCCGGGCCCGCCCGCCGCGCGGTGGCACGCCGGGTCGAACCGGCTCGGGTTAGGCTGGCGCGTGCCGGAAGGGTATGGAAAGGGTGGCCGAGGTGACCTCGACGGTGGCTCTGTTCCCGCCGATCCCGCTGGCCGACTGGGTCGACACCAAGGAGACGCTGCACCGTTTCGCGCAGATCGTCGGTAAGATCCGCCTGGATCAAAGCCCCCGGCGAAACCACTGGTGGAACGTCCCGTTCCACGTCACCGGCCGTGGGACCACCACCCGCCCGATGGGTTGGGATCCGATCTTCGCGATCGACTTCGACTTCGTGGACCACCGCCTGATCGTGAACAGTGCCACCGGCGACACCGTTTCGTTCTCGCTGCCCGGACTGTCGGTGGCCTCCTTCTACGAACGGCTGCTCGCCGCCCTCGCCAGCCTGGGCATCCAGGTGAGCATCCGGCCGGTGCCGTTCGACCTGCCCGACCGCACGCCGTTCGCCGAGGACACCGCCCACGCCTCCTACGACCCGATCGAGGTCACCCGGTACTGGCAGGTGCTGAGTCAGGTCGCGCTCGTCCTGGAGGAGTTCGCCGGGCGCAGCTATGCCAAGACCAGCCCGGTGCACCACTTCTGGCACACGTTCGACCTGGCCGTGACCCGTTTCTCCGACAGGGTGGTCGACCAGCCCGCGACGGCGGACCCGGTGACCAGGGAGGCCTACTCCCGCGAGGTCATCAGCGCGGGCTTCTGGTTCGGCGACGCGAGCGTCCCCGAGCCGGCGTTCTACTCCTACACCTCCCCGGAGCCGGCCGGGCTCGACCAGGAGCCGTTGCGCCCGGAGCAGGCCAGGTGGACCGACAGCCGCGGCGCGCACCTGGCCTTGCTGCGCTACGCCGACGCCCGCGTTGCCGCCGATCCCCGGGGCACGGTGCTGGACTTCTATGAGAGTGCCTACCGTGCCGGGGCCGCCCGCGCCGGCTGGGACACCGAACGGCTGCGCACGCCGTTCGCCCCACCGCTGAGCTGAGCGCCCTGCCGTCCCGGGCGGCCGGACATCATCCCTCCCGGAGTCGGCCCAGCCAGAGCGCCGCGTCGCGGAAGTCCCCGTCCGCTGTTCCCCGCCGGAGCTCGGTGGCCGCACCGTCGGCGCGCGGATAGGAGCCGAGGAAGCGCACCTGGGGGCAGATCCGGTGCAGAGCGCTGAGGGCCTCTCCGACCCGGGCGTCACCGATGTGACCCTCGCAGTCGAGGGAGAAGCAGTAGCGGCCCAGGCCGTATCCGGTGGGCCGGGATTCGATCCGGGTCAGGTTCACTCCGCGCACCGCGAACTCGGTCAGGATCTCCAGCAGCGCCCCCGGGTGGTCATCCGCGATGAACGCGGCCATCGTGGTCCGGTCCGCGCCCGTTGCCGGCGGCAGCTGCGTCGGCCGGCTGACCAGCACGAAGCGGGTCACGGCATGCGGGTTGTCCCCGACGTCGTCGGCCAGCACGCAGAGCCGGTACCACTCGGCGGCCAGTGGCGCCGCGATCGCCGCCTCGTACGGTGCCGCCTCGCCCCGGGAAACCGCGGCGGCCGCCGCCGCAGTGGAGGCGGCCAGGAGCACACGGGCAGCCGGCAGTCGTTCGGCCAGCCAGCCCCGGCACTGCGCCTCGGCGTGCGGGTGGGTGCCAACTGTGCGGATGTCGGTGAGCGTCGTCCCGGGCCGCGCCATCAGCGCGAGGCGGACGGGAAGCAGGATCTCACGGGTGATCCGCAGCGGTTCTGACGTGGCGAGCTCGTCCAACGTCGTCGACACCGAGCCCTCGACCGAGTTCTCGAACGGCACCACCGCCCCGTCCACCTCGCCGTGGCGGACCGCGTCCAGTGCGGACGGCACGCTCGCGTGCGCGGTCAGGGCGGCGTGGCGGGCGGCCGGCAGCGTCCGCAGCGCGGCTTCGCAGAAGGTGCCCTCCGGCCCGAGGTAGGCGAAGCGGGCGGGCGGCGTAGCGGGCATGCGATCTAGTCTGGCCCGTTGTGAGCATGGGTGGCGAGGAGACCGGCGTCGGCGGTGCAGAGGGCGCCGAGGGATACCTCGATCTCGGCTTCGCCAAACTGGACACGGACCGCGAAGGGCGTACCGGCGACCCCGAGGTGATCTACGCCGAAGCCAAGTCCGCCGAGCAGACCATCGAGCTTCTCCGCGCGCTGCGGGTCACCGCGCCGGAGCGTCCGGCGCTGGCCACCCGACTGCCTGCAGCAACGGTGACCGCCGTGCGCGGCGCCTTTCCGGACGCACTGGTGGACGTCGAGTCGGGTTGCGTGGCGGTCGGCCCGCTCCCCGCGACGGCGGGCTCGGTGTGTGTCGTGGCGGCCGGTACCTCGGACGCGCCCGTGGCGGGAGAGGCGGCGTTCGTGGCCAGGGCCTTCGGCGCCGCGGTGCAGCGGGTCGGTGATGTCGGCGTCGCCGGGCTGCACCGGCTGATGGCGGCGCGCCCGGCCCTGGCCACGGCCGACTGCGTGGTGGTGGTGGCCGGCATGGAGGGGGCGTTGCCCAGCGTGGTCGGCGGACTGGTGGGCACGCCGGTCGTCGCCGTGCCCACCAGCGTCGGCTACGGTTCCTCCTTCGGCGGTCTGGCTGCCCTGCTCGCCATGCTGAACTCCTGCGCGCCGGGGATCGCCGTCGTCAATATCGACAATGGTTTCGGTGCTGGGGTGTTCGCCGCTCGGGTGGCCCGCGGCGCCGCCGCACCGAAGGGGCGGGAACGCCGGTGAGCGCCGTCGGATGGTGGAACTGCTCCGCGGGTGCCAGCGGCGACATGTGTCTGGGTGCGCTCGTCGATGCGGGTGTCCCCCTGGCCGTTCTGAGCGAGGCGGTGGACGCCGTGGCTGTCCAGCGGGTGCGGTTGGCCGCTTCCGTCGTGGAACGCCACGGCCTGGCTGCCACCCGGGTAGAGGTGCACGCCCCGACCAGTGGGGTCATCAGGACCTGGGCGAACATCCGCGACCTGCTCGAACGCGCCCAGCTGGGCGAGCCGGTCCGGGCGACCGCGCTCGGTGCCTTCAGCCGCATCGCCGAGGCGGAGGCGGTGGTGCACCGCACGTCCCCTGAGCTGGTGCACTTCCACGAGGTCGGTGCGCTGGATGCGATTGCGGACATCGTCGGCACCGCGGCCGGACTGGCGGTGCTGGGGCTGGATCAGGTGGTGGCGGCCCCCGTGGCGGTCGGCTCCGGCATGACGCGCAGCGGCCACGGCCTGCTGCCGGTACCGGCACCGGCCGTGTTGGAGATCCTCCGGGCGGCGGCGGCCCCCGTGAGCGGCGGACCCGCGCCGCACGAGATGTGCACGCCGACCGGGGCGGCATTGCTTGCGCAGAGCGTGACGAGCTGGGGTCCGATGCCGGCCATGAGGGTGACGACGGTCGGTACCGGGGCCGGCGGTCGGGACGTCGAGGAGGTACCCAACGTGCTGCAGCTCGTCGTCGGTACCGCTGCGGACGACGTCGTCGCCGCCCCCTCGCCGGCCGTCGCGCCCGGCGCCGCCCTGGTGATCGAGACCAACGTGGACGACCTCGATCCACGCCTCTGGCCGGCGGTCCTGACCCGGCTGCTGGCGGTCGGGGCGAGCGATGCCTGGCTCACCCCGATCCTGATGAAGAAGGGGCGCCCGGCGCTGACCTTGTCCGTCCTCAGCGACCCGACCGCTGCCGAGGCGGTGCGCCGAGTGGTCTTCACCGAGACGTCCTCGATAGGTCTGCGGGAGTACCGAGTCGATAAGCACGCCCTGGCGCGATCGTCGCTCACCGTGCACGTCGAGGGCTTACCGGTCCGCGTGAAGATCGCCAGCCTGGACGGGGAGGTGGTCAACGCCACCCCGGAGTACGAGGATGTGGCCGCCGCCGCGGCAACGCTCGG
>JADGOV010000221.1 GCA_017882785.1 Frankiaceae bacterium | reverse complement strand
GGGTGATGTCCAACAATCCGGGGCTACGCACCAGATAGGAGGCCGACTGCTGCGGCGCCCGCCGCAGCAGGCCGGCATCGAGCAGCGCCGAGACCAGCCTGGGCCGATGGCCCAAACGCTCGGCCAGTTCCTGCTCGCTGAGCAGGATCGGCCGTTCCTCCGACCAGGGCGTGCGCAGCTCAGCGTGCAGGCCCAGCCAGTCCTCCAGCCACAGCTGGCCCTTCTCGACCCGGCTCAGGGCGTCCCGGATCGCGCCCAACTGCAACCCCCGATCCTGCAGCACGGCGATCAGCTGCAGCCGCTGCAGGTGCTCCGGCCGATACACCGCGATGCGACCCTGACGCACCGGCGGTGGCAACACCTTCTGCGACTGGTAGTGGCGCACCGTGCGCACGGGGATGTGGGCCATCGCGGCCAGCTCGTCGATCGTGTACATGGCCTCGACCTCGTCTGGCTCCTGACCCGGCCCCCCGCCCGGCTCCAGCCTCACCGCCACCTCTATCGGCCTCCTTCAGCTCGTACTGTAACATTCAGAACTGAAACAGCCGACACTGAAATCATTAGGGTGCGGCTCTTCTGTAGGGGCCTCACGCCGCACGCGGGATGACATGGCCGGCGTAGCGGGACTGGTGGACGCGGCGGCGTTCCTGGACGAGGTGGTAGCGCCAGTAGTCTTCGAAGTCGCCGTTGCTGCGAAGCGCGCGGAGCCTGAGGATGGCCTCGGCACCGCTGAGTCCCCAGCGGGCGCCGGTGAGGTCCATCCGGTCCTTGACCAGGTGGCGGCAGGCGCCTTCGATGACCCCGGTGGCGATCGGCCAACCTTTCGCCAGCGCGGTCGGGTAGTCCAGGTACTGGGACTTGTTGGTCAGGTAGGTGGCGCAGGCATCGGCGCCGGCCCGTTTGGCGCGGTCGAGCTTGGCCATCGTGGCGGCACGCCGGATCGCCCCGGCCACCCGGGTGGACTTCCCGTCGAGGACCGCCGAGGCGTGGTGGCGCACCCATGCCTCGGCGGCGGGGTCGCCTTCGGCGTGCAAGCACCATGCCGCCTTCCACAGGTACTCGAGCACGTGGATGAGGTCGATGACGACGCTCACCGACACCTGGCGCGCGCGGGCCTCGGCACCGATTCGATGGATCTGGTGGTTGTTCCCGTCGACGAGCGCGACCCAGCTGCGCTGGTGTTCGGGGTCTCGGCGCTGCGCCTCGTCGAAGACGCGGCCGACGACAGTCGCGGCATCTTCGGCGACGCTGGCCACCAGCCACTTGTGGGCTGTCACCGGGCCCGCCACGGCCTCGCGGCGTTCCTCCTCGGTCGCGGGCAGGATGTCGGCAGGCGTGCGCGGGGTCGGGGTGGCGTCGTAGACGGCGCCGACCTCGGCCATCCGCTTGCGGTTGCGTTTCTCCCCCTTGGACAGCCGGGTCGCGAGCTTCGGGCTGGTCGTGGCCGCCGCGGCGGCCGTCGCCGCCCGCAGCGCGTCGGGACGCATCACGACGCCCTTGCCGTCGCAGGAGAGCACCAGCACGTCACTGGTCGAGCCGGCCGGCGGTTGCCGGCCCGAGTAGAACGCGTCGAAGTCGGCGGCGGATCGCTGGGCGAGCTCCTCCACCTGGCGCTTGCCGACCTGTTGTCCGGTCCCCCGCTCGATCGCCTCGACCGCGCCGTCGAACGAGCCGCGGGACGCCTCGATCGCCGCGAGGCGACGCAGACCGTGGGAGTGCCTGTCTTGGGGAAGGTTGAGCACCCCGTCGGCCGGGTGCAGGTTCGCCTGCCCGCGGGCCCGGTAGGCGATCCGGGTCACCTGGACCGGCCCGAACACCGTCGCGAGCCCACGCGTGTGGCCGGGCTCGGCGCTGCCGTGGGCTACCCCCTCGGCGTCGGCAACAACCGCGATCCGTGGCTCCCGTTCGGCGCGTAGATCCAGGTGGTCCTGGTAGAGCTGGCGGAACAACTCGCGAGCGTCGGCCTGTAGGTGCGCCTCCAGCTCGGAGTGCTCAACGGTGCCCGCCTGCTCGCCCCCAAGCCAGCCCAGCACGGTTTCGAAGCGCTCCCGCGATCCGGCGAACCCTGCCGTCGCGCCCGACAGCGGTGCGGTCATGACCGCCGCCGCCGGCGGTCGGCCACCCGGGCCAGCAGCGTGTCCAGTCCGGCGGCCGCTCTGGCGTCGAGCTCGGCCTTGGCGGCGGCGTAGCGGGCGAGCGCCGCCGCCACCTGCGCGGCCTCCTCCTCGGACAGGGTCAGCGTCTTGGTGTGCCCGCCCTGCGGATAGGCCAGCGCGGGGCTCGTGTGCACCTGACCCGCGGCGCACCGGCAGGTCGGCGTACCGCAGCGGCGGCGCAGCGTGAACAGGCTGCCGCGCAGCAGCTCGGGCTCGGAACGGGAGTGGCGTAGGGGCGGCATTCATCCTCCAACCTGTGGGCAATCTACTAACAGGTAGAGATCACCACAGGTCTTGGTCCAACGTCGGGATGACATGCCGCTGTGGGCTGCGAGATCGAGGCCGTGACGGGCTCGCAGTCGCCGGCGCTGCTCAGCTAGATGAGGCGATCACCCTAAGGTGCTTGATCGGGCCGACGCCCCGCAGTCGAGCGCCCGAGCGACAGCTGTGGCGTCACACCTGCTGCGAAATCCTGGTACCCGGGGGATTCACGCGGCGACCTGAGGTCACTGATGGAGGCGAAGTCGTCCCTCCAGAAGAGCCGCACCCAAA
>JADGOV010000220.1 GCA_017882785.1 Frankiaceae bacterium | reverse complement strand
CTGACCGCTGTGCTGCCCGCAACCCTCGAACGGGCGATCGCGGACTCCTTGAGTGTTCGGCCCTCGGTCGTCGTGCTGTCCTGCGCAGAGTTGGCGCAGGTCGTCGCCGACAACCCCTACCCCGAGGAGTCCAACCCCAAGTCGCTGCACGCGGTGTTCCGGGCCGCGGCGCCGGACCCGGCCATGGTCGCCACTGTGGAGCTGGCCGTGCAGAGGTCGCGGCAGCGGGGCAGCAGCGACGACGCGCGGGTGGTGGGCCGGACGCTGTATCTGCGCCTCCCCGACGGTCTGGGCCGCAGTGATCTCGCCGCTCGACTGTTGCGGGCCGGCTCCGGCGGCATCGGTGGCGAGGGTACGGCGCGCAACTGGGCGACCGTGCGCGCTCTGCTGGCGATGTGCTCTCACTCTGCTCCACGTGCCTAGACCGGCCACTACGCTGAGCCGGTGGCCCATGTCCCGGTGACCGACTCCTACGAGGATGTGCTGACCCGCTTCGAGCCGGTGATCGGCCTGGAAACGCACGTCGAGCTGGCCACCGCCTCCAAACTCTTCTGTGGCTGCGCCACCGCTTTCGGCGCCGAGCCGAACACCCAGGTCTGCCCGACGTGCCTCGGGCTGCCCGGCTCGCTGCCGGTGACGAACCGGGCAGCGATCGAGTACACGATGCGCATCGGCCTGGCGCTGCACTGCACGGTCGCCTCCTGGTGCCGATTCGCCCGGAAGAACTACTTCTACCCGGACATGCCCAAGGACTTTCAGATCTCCCAGTACGACGAGCCGCTGTGTATCGAGGGCTACCTCGACGTCGAGGTCGGCTCCGATGAGGGGGCGCGGACGGTCCGGGTGCCCATCGAGCGCGTCCACCTGGAGGAGGACACGGGCAAGTCGCTGCACGTCGGCGGTGCCACCGGTCGGATCGCCGGCGCGACGCACTCACTCGTCGACTACAACCGCGCCGGCATCCCGCTGGTCGAGATCGTCACCAAGCCGGTGGAGGGAGCCGGTGCGGAGGTGGCCAAGGCCTATGTGACCGAGCTCCGTGACCTGCTCCGCGGCCTGGGCGTCTCCGACGTGCGCATGGAGCAGGGTTCGCTGCGCTGCGACGTCAACGTCTCGCTACGCCGGCCTGGCGAGCCCTACGGCACCCGCACCGAGACGAAGAACCTCAACTCGCTGCGGTCGGTCGAACGCTCCGTCCGTTTCGAGGTCGAACGACAGGCAGCGCTGCTCGAGGCGGGCGTACGCATCGTGCAGGAGACGCGGCACTTCGAGGAGTCCAGCGGCAGCACCGCTTCCGGCCGCAGCAAGGAGGAGGCGCAGGACTACCGCTACTTTCCCGAGCCGGACCTCGTGCCGCTCGCCCCGGCCCCGGACTGGGTAGCCGAGATCCGGTCATCGTTGCCCGAGCCGCCCTCCGCCGCCCGCCGTCGACTGGCTGCCGAGCACGGGTTCTCCGGGCTGGACATGGCCCAGATGGGCGGCGCCGGCGTGCTGGACCTCGTCGCGGCCACCGTCGCGGCCGGCGCTCCGGCCGCGGAGGCGCGCAGCTGGTGGCTCTCCTACCTGGCCCAGCAGGCCAACGAGCGCGGGACGGACCCGGCCGAGCTGCCGATCACGCCTGCCCAGCTGGCCGAGGTGATCGGACTGGTCGGCGCCGGCACGCTGACCAACAAGCTGGCCCGGTCCGTGGTCGACGGCGTGCTCGCCGGCGAGGGCGAGCCGGCCGAAGTCATCGCCGGCCGGGGGCTCGCGGTGGTCTCCGACGACGGCGCCCTCGGTGCGGCGGTCGACGCTGCCATCGCCGGTGCGCCCGACGTCGCCGAGAAGGTCCGCGCCGGCAAGGTGGCGGCCGCCGGTGCGTTGGTCGGAGCGGTGATGAAGGCCACCCGCGGCCAGGCCGACGCCGCTCGGGTGCGCGAGCTGGTGATGGCGAAGCTCTCCCCCGCTGAGTAGTCCGCTGTCCCTGGGCGAAAGGTGCCGGCGCCCCGCGACCGGGGCGGGCGCAGCCGCGGTCGCTGCCGTGGTGGCCGGCGTGGCCCTGCGCTGCTGGGTCCTGGCCGGTCCGCTGCGGATGCTCGATCCGGACGAGGCCGTCACCGGCCTCATGGCGCAGCGGATCGCTCGTGGGCAGGGGTACCTGTACTTCGCCGGCCAGCGGTACATGGGGGCACTCGAGCAGTACCTGCAGGCGCCCTTCGCCGCGCTGGCGCCGGGCAACGCGCTGATCCTGCGGCTGCCGCAGCTCGCGCTGAGCGGCGTGGCCTGTGCCCTGGTGTACCGCATCGGTCGCCGCCTCTACGGCGGGAGGCGCGCGGCGCTGGCCGCGTGGCTGTTCGCTGCCGGACCCGCGTTCAATCTGGTCTACGGCGTCAAGTCCCGCGGCGCGTACGAGGCGTCCGTGGTGGTCGGGCTGCTCGGTCTGCTCATTGCCGTACGGCAGGAGGAGGGTCGGCACGAGAAGGGCACAGCGGCGATGTTCGGGCTGTGCTGCGGACTGGCGGGTTGGCTGTCCCCCACGGCGGCGTTCCTGCTGGTTCCGGCTCTGTGGTGGCTGCTGGGCGCGCACTGGCGAGGCCCGGTGCGTGCGGCGCTGGCCGCCGTCGCCGGCGGGACTCTCGGCGCAGTGCCACTGTTGGCGGGGTGGCTGCGCACCGGTGCAACCAGCGGCGTCGGTACCACCGCCGCATCCACCACGTTCGCCCATCGCCTGCGCGGT
>JADGOV010000219.1 GCA_017882785.1 Frankiaceae bacterium | reverse complement strand
CTGGCTGATGGTGCTGTCATGGCCCGCGCTGGACCCTCCGGCGCGCCTGTTGCGCGCCCTCGTCGCGGCCGCGCTGGTCGTGGTGGCACTTCGCCGGCTCTAGGTACGGTCTTACCCGGGTCGCGGCCTCTACCTGGAAGGAGAGAGCCGAGTCCATCCAGGGGTTGATGTGCTGGCAGCCACGGGTGGCAACGCTTGGTCGCATGAGCGAACGGGACGTAGTAGCTGTCCGTGGCCTACGCGTGATGCCGTGCGCGCCCTCGCCGAAGCCGAACGGCTGGGCCGGGAGAGCCTGACCGAGGTGCGGAGCACAGTGGGACTGCTCCGTCAGGACGGCGAGGCCGGCGAGGCCGGCGAGGCCGGCGAGGCCGGCGCCGCCGCACCCCTGCCGGGGCTGGGGGGGATGCCGTTGCTCGTCGAGCGGTTCCAGTCCGCGGGTGCCGAGGTCACGCTCACCGTCGACGGCGACACCGACCGGCTGCCCGCGACCACCGGCCTGGCCGTGTACCGCATCGTGCAGGAGGCACTGACCAACGCGATCAAGCACGCGCCCGGTGCGCCGATCGCGGTCAACCTCAGCGTCGACACAACCTCAGTGGCGCTGAGTGTCGACAGTGCAGGCAAACCGCATCACGGCAGCGGGTTGGGCATGCTCAGCATGCGCGAACGGGCAGAGTCACTCGGCGGCACCTGCGATGCCGGGCCGGGCGGGGTCGGCTGGCTGGTCCGGGTCGCCCTCCCACTCCACGCCGGCTGGGAGTGGGAACCCGCGCCACGATTCGGGTCTTGCTGGTCGACGATCAGGACCTGGTGCGGGCTGGGCTACGTGGCATCCTGCGGGAGGTGTTCGGATTCGAGGTCGTCGGCGAGTGCGCTGACGGCAGCGGGGTCGTGTCCGCGGTGGACCCCCTGCGGCCGGACGTGGTGCTGATGGATGTGCGCATGCCCGTGGTCGACGGCATACGGGCGACCCGCCAGCTCCGCCTCCACGACGGCACCCCGCCGGTGCTGGCGCTGACCACGTTCGACGACGACGAGGTGCTCGCCGGTGTCCTGCGCGCCGGCGCAGCAGGCTTCGTCCTCAAGGGCGTACCCGCCGAGGACCTCCAACAGGCGGTCCGGGTCGTGGCCAACGGCGGCGCATGGCTCGACCCCGCGATCACCGGCCGGGTGCTGGCCATCTACCGCGCGGCCGTACATCCGCCGGCCGGGCCACACACGGCTCTCGACGCCCTGACCGGCCGCGAGCAGGAGGTGCTGGCGCTGATCGGGCGAGGGCAGACCAACGCGACGACGGCGGCAGCACGGTCCCGGAGGTGGAGTCCCGCTTCGGTCGGACACACGACTAGGCAGGACCGACCCGCTTGCCCGGTTATCGGGAATGATTCTCATACTTGCTATGGTTGGACAGGTGGCGATCCTGTTGGCGGCGGCGACGCTGGTCTCCACGCTGCTGGGCGGGGTGGTTGCGCTCCGTAGCGGCGACCGGCGGCACCTGCTACTCGGGTTCACCGCTGGGGTTCTCCTCGGTCTGGTGGCCTTCGATCTCATCCCCGAGGTGTTTCGGGCCGCGGGGCTCGCCGACACCGGGGTCCCGCCGGTCATGCTGGCCTTCGCCGCCGGCTTCCTCGTGCTGCATTTTGTCGAGCGCGCGGCAGCGCTGCACCACGCCCACGAGAACGAGTACGGTGACCACCGCCATCCGATGGTCGGCGTGATGTCCGCCCTCGCCCTGGCCGCGCACTCCTTCATGGACGGCGTGGGCATCGGCTTGGGGTTCCAGGTCGGCACCTCGATCGGGATCACGGTCGCCATCGCTGTCATCGCCCACGATTTCGCCGACGGGCTCAACACCGTCACGATTCTGCTCGTCAACCGCAACAGCCGACGGCGCTCGGTGGCCTTCCTCATCCTCGATGCCGTCGCGCCGATACTGGGCGCCACGGCCACGTTGTTCTTCTCCCCCAGCGAGGATGTGCTCGGTCTCTACCTCGGCTTCTTCGCCGGCTTCCTGCTCTACCTGGCGACCTCGGACATCCTGCCGGAAGCGCACGCGCACCATCCCTCCCGTCTGACGCTGGTGTCCACACTGCTCGGCGTGGGTGCGATCCTCGGCATCGTGGCTTTGGCATGAGTACCCACCGCCGGCAAGCCATCAGCGCGGCCCTGCAGGCCCAGCCCACCTTCGTCAGCGCCCAGCAGCTCTACGCCGAACTCCGCAACGCCGGTGAGCGGGTCGGCCTGGCCACCGTCTACCGCCATCTGCAGGCCCTGGCCGAGGCCGGTCAGGTGGACGTGCTCCGCACGGATGAGGGCGAGGCCGTCTACCGTCGCTGCGCCACCGGCCGGCATCACCACCACCTGGTCTGCCGCAGCTGCGGGCGGACGGTCGAGGTGGCCGATCGGGCAGTGGAGCGGTGGGCGGACCGGATCGCGGACGAACACGGCTTCCGCGACGTCCGGCACACCGTCGAGGTCGTCGGCACGTGCAGCGCGTGTGGCGCGTCGTGACCGGTGCGGGATCTACGGCAACGCCCCCGAACGGACCGAGCCGTGGCCGATCAGATCGGCGGCCTCGGCGAGCGCGACTTCGTGGCGGAGCAACTCCTCGAAATCGCGCCCGGTCAGCATCCCGGTCACGACGTCGACGAGACCACCGAGCAGCGCCGCGACGCCCGGGTCCGGCCGCCGCGGTTCGACGGCCAGAAACTCGAGCACGGCAACC
>JADGOV010000218.1 GCA_017882785.1 Frankiaceae bacterium | reverse complement strand
GGTGGATGCGTCTGCGACCAGCTGCCCATCGGGCACTGCTGCTCCGCGCACCGCCACAGCCGCTTGCTCCACACCAGCGTGACCGGCCGGCCCCGCGCCAGCAAATCCCGCACCAGCACCGCGCGGCGGCCCTTCGGCTTGCCCACCACCCGGCACTTCGGGCAGCCCTCGACCCGGGCCCGCAGCTGGACCAGCAGTTCGATCTCCCCGCCGACCTCCCCCGAGGCCAACACTCAAAGTCGGGAAGACCCACAAGGACAGCCCGCCTGCGCCCCACCCGCTACCCTGACCTACCAACTGGGGCCTCCACCGATTCGCAGCTTGTCACTACGGATCGTGAAGGCCCCAGCCTCATCTCAGCCGCAAGCTCAAGATCGTGTCGCCCGGGCCAAGCCCTTGATCATTGTGAAGACCCGGCATGACCGTGGGCAGCAAGGGGCCGCTCAAGCCGCCGACCTGACGGATCAGAACGGGGTCTCACAGGAGACTCTATGGCGGAGTCGATAAGGTTGCGGGCTATCGTGACGGAGACGAGGCTCTAATGGAGGCAGTTACCCCGGGCATAGTCTGAAGGTTCGAGATCTCGGGTGGGGGATCGCCATGACGCGTGCGCCGACGTCCGTCGAGCCGAGGCTTCCCCGGCCGCAGGGGCCGCTGTCGTCGGCGGTTCTCGATTTACTCGCTGGCGACCCGGCCACGAGTACCGTCACCCGCGTTCCTGTCAGCGATTGCGACCCGTTCGGCGTTGACCTGCAGCTGGCGCTGTATGTCTGCTACGAGCTGCACTATCGAGGCTTTGCCGGCGTGGATCCCCGGTGGGAGTGGAACTCTCAGCCGCTCGCGCTGCGGGCGCGCCTGGAGGAGGTCTTCGTCAACGAGGTACGACGCCAGGTCGGCGACATCGGTCCTGGCGACACCGCGGCCGCCGAGATGGAGGCGTCGTCCGCGGAGCCAGTCGACGGCATGGGCCCGTCGTACTACCTGCGCGACGAGGGCACATGGGAACAGATGCGCGAGTACTTCGTGCATCGCTCGCTGTACCACCTCAAAGAGGCCGACCCGCACGCCTGGGCGATCCCGCGTCTGGTCGGCCACGCGAAAGCGGCTTTCGTCGCAGTGGAATACGACGAGTACGGTGGCGGTCGCGGCGAGCGCGCGCACCAGCAGCTGTACGCGCACCTGATGACAGCCGCCGGGCTCGACGACTCCTACCTTGGCTACCTCGACGCCGTGCCCGGCGAGACACTGGCCGTAGTGAATCTGATGTCGTACTTCGGGCTGCACCGGTCGATGCGCGGCGCGGCCATTGGCCACTTCGCTGCTACGGAGATCACGTCGTCACCCGGGTCCCGCCGGCTCGTGGACGCGCTTCAGCGGATGAACGCACCGCAGGCCTGTGTCGAGTTCTACGGCGAGCACGTCGAGGCCGACGCGGTGCACGAGCAGGTGGTGCGCACCGATGTCGTCGGTGACCTGGTGGCCCGGGAGCCGTGCCTGGAGTGCGACGTGGTGTTCGGCATCCGCGCGCGTGACGTGGTGGAGAACCGGCTGGCCGACCACATCATGACCTGCTGGAGAGCCGGGCAGACTTCGTTACGCCGGGCACCGGGCTGACGGTTCACTGCGCCGCCGAAGCCGGTGGCTGGTGTCACACAACGGATAGGTCTTGCTGCGCCGGCATGTGCAGATCGCGACCATGAATCGATCGGATTCCACAACGCTGCCGTCAGGCAGCTCGATACGAACCGGCCCCTCGACGAGCATCGGACCGTTCGGCACCACCCGGACGACGCGGCGGTGGCCGCGGGTCATGTGGCTTTGTCCGCCCTGATCACGACCAGCTCCTCCTCCCGTCGCCTTTCTTCCAGCCGACCGACGCGTTCCAACCACTGCGCCCTCGCGCTTAGCACCGGACCGAACGGCACCCATTGCCACATCAGGATTTCCGCGCATAGGCCGCGCGACCTCAAATCCCTCAGCGATTGTTCGACGCCCGAGAACTCCGACTGCACGATCAGCATCGTGCCGCCGTCGGTGAGCAGGCCGGGCGCGGCGGCGCACAGCGGGTCCAGCACCAGGCGACCGTCATCGCCCGCGTTCCAGGCCCAGGCGGGTCCCGTTTCAAGTGGGATTTTTTCGGTGCCGGCGGCCTCCGGGCCGGTCGGAACGTACGGCGGGTTGCCGAGAACGACGTCGAAAGATCCCCTTGCCGGCTCATCCGTCAGCGAGCCCATCTCGACGTTCACGCGCACCCCAGCAGACGCTGCATTGGCGCGCGCGCACCGCACAGCACGCGGACAAATGTCGATCGCGGTGACGCTCAACGCTCCTAGCTGCGCCGCGGCCACCGCCACGACCCCACTGCCGGTGCACAAATCCAGCACATGACGCCCGGGCGCAAGGTTCGTCTTCTGCAGTGCCTCGATGAGAAGTCGGGAATCGTGTTGCGGTGCGTACACGCCGGGGTCCGTGACGACGATCTTAAACGGATCCGGATAAGTGATCGTCAACGCCGGCTCGCGTTCATCATGGTGGCCCTTCGACAGTCGTTGCCGATCGTCGAGTGAGAATCAACGAGACTGTATGCCCAGACGACGTCGGCCGCCGGGTCCGTGGCGACCATGCCACAGGCGACCCCTGCACTAGGGCCAGGGCCCCGGCAAGTTAACTGATCATGTGATCTAGCTGCGACGACGCGTGGCGACTGGCGTTCATGCTGGTGCGCTGATAGACCG
>JADGOV010000042.1 GCA_017882785.1 Frankiaceae bacterium | reverse complement strand
GCGGCCACGAAGTCGGCACGCTCCGGCGGCGACAGCCTGCCGCACCGCACGAGAGAGTCCGCATGGGTGGCGAGCCCCTCCAGCAATGCGGCGCCGCGCGCGGTCCCGGCGTGGGTGACGACGATCACCGCGTCCTCGGCAGCCGGTAGAACGCGGAGCAGCTCGGCGGTCAGATGCTTCCCGGCCTGTTCGGCACCCCGCAGGACAACACAGCGCCGGCCGCCGAACAAGGAGGGGGACAGCATCTCGGGCAGCTGAACAGGTTCCAGGTCGGAGGTGAGGACGTCGGTGACCGCGGTGTCCGGGTCGTCGTCCCGCACCGCTGCCACGACGCCCGACACGGCCCGGTCGACCAGGAACTCCTCCTCGCCGACGACGAGCGTCAGGCGGGGCAGCGAATCCGGCACAGGCTCAGCATGTCACCCCAAGGAGGGGCTCTGGCGTGTCCCACCGGCGACGGTGCGTGTGCAGTCCTGCCTCGTCGGCGCTGGGGCCCCTCGTCCGTCGGCGCAGTGGGCCCCCCGCCTCCGACGGCCGGACCGGCGCTGACAGGTGCCGCAGCTCCGATGCCAAGACGGTGTCGGGAGTGGGCCGCGGTCCCGACTCCGCGACGACCGAGGGCGCCTACCGTGCCATCGCGGCTGAAGAAAGAGACCGACCCGTCCCGATCCGTCCGGAAGGTGTGGGCACCGCGCTGCGCGAGCCGCGACATCGTGGCCGCCGCCGGATGGCGGTAGTCGTTGCGGGCACCGACGGAGACGACGGCCAACCGCTCCCCGACCCGGTCCAACAGCTCGGGGAGCTGTCGGCCCGAGCCGTGGTGAGGCACCTTGAGCACGTCGGCGCTGACGTCCTGACCACTGGCCAGCAACTCTCGCTGGGCCTCGAGCTCGATGTCCCCGGTGAGCAGCGCGGTAAAGCCGGCCAGTCGGACACGCATGACGATGGAGGAGTTGTTGGGGTCGGAGTCGGTGCCGGCGAAGGCATGCCGCGGCGCGAGCACCTGCCACGTCAGCGATCCGACGGCCCGTCGTTCGCCGTCCGCGGCGCGCAGCAGCGGGATCTGCGATCGCGCCGCCCATCGACGCACCCGGGCGGCTTCACCGGCAGGCTCATCCAGTGGCCCCACCTCGATCGCTCCGACGCGCCGCTTGCGCAGCAGGCCGGGCAGCCCTTCGACGTGGTCGGCGTGCAGGTGGGTGAGGATCACCAACGGCACCGTCCGAATACGCAACTGGCGCAGGCACCTGTCCAACGCCGCGCTGTCCGGCCCCGCGTCCACTACGACACCCGCCCCACGGCCAGCGGCCAGGACCAGGGCATCCCCCTGGCCGACGTCACAGGCGGTAAGTGCCCACCCAGGCGGCGGCCAGGCCGGCGCCACCCAGGTCAGTGTCGCGGCCGTCACCAGGGCGGCCACGGCCGCCACTGAGCTCACCGGCCACCACCGCCGCTGGCGCAGCACCAGCCCGCCGGCACCGGTCGTGGCCAAGACGAGAACGGCGCCGGGAACTCCCCGTGGCCAGCCCACCTGGGCGGCGGGCATCGCAGCGCCCCAATGGGCCACCAACAGCAGCCACCCGGTCGGTGGCACCGCGAGCCAGGCCAGGAGCGCCGCCGCGGGCGGCAGCGCCACGGCCACTGCGGCAACAGCCACGCCGATCACCGTGGCCGGCGCGACGGCCGGCGCGGCCAGCACGTTGGCCGGCACCGCGACCAGACTGAGCTGGCCGAAGAGTCCCACCAGCACGGGCACACAGGCCACCTGCGCGGCCACCGGCACGGCGACCGCCGCGGCGAGCCAGTCCGGAATCCGGCCAGGCATCCACTGCTGAAGCGGTCCGGCCAGGAGCACGATGCCGGCCGTGGCCAGCACCGACAACGTGAATCCGGGCGCGCGGGCAAGTGAGGGGTCGAGCAGGACCAGCCCGAGGGTGGCCGCGGCCAGTGCGGGCAGTGCGGCGCTGCGGCGCCCGCTCTGCCCCCCGGCCAGGACGACGAAGCCCATGACGGCAGCCCGCAGCACGCTGGGTGACGGGCGAGCGACCACGACGAACCCGACCATGGCAAGCGCGGCCAGCGCCCCGGCGAGTCGCCGACCGGCGCCGAGGCGGCGGGTGACGGCCACCGCGGTCCCGATGATGATCGCCAGGTTGGCTCCGCTGACGGCCACCAGGTGTGTGAGGCCGGTGGCCCGAAACGCCGCCACCACGGGTGGCGACAGGCCACTTGTGTCCCCGATGACAAGTCCCGGCAACAGACCCGCGGTCCCAGCCGGGAGCGGCCCGACGGCCCTCTTGAGGGCACCGCGAACGGCCCCCGCCCCCCGCTGCACCCGACCGGCGGCGTGCACGTCGCGCGGCGGCCCCCGCGGCAGCACGAGCGCACCGATCATGTCGCTGCCTGCCGCCGGCGCAAGCCGCGCGGTGGATCGCACCCGCTGCCCGGGCAACAGAGCAACCCACGGCGTCGCCGGAGCGATCACGAGAACGGGCGCCCGCAACCGGGTCAACCTGCCCTCGGCGTCCACCTCGACAAGGGTGGCCGCCACCCGCACCGTGCTTCTCCCGGGTGGACGACCCGGCCCTGAAAGGAGAACCGGGTCGCCCGTGAGCACCAGCTCGACTCGGGCCGTCGCGCCCGCATCCGCCAGCCCGGTCAGCACGGGCGGCCGAGCCATCCGCAGGTGCGCGGCGGCGCTGGCCAGCGCGGCGGCCATACAGCAGGCGGTCGCGGCTGCCGTCATCGCGGCCCGGTTCCCCCGGGCCGTCAGCAGCCCGACGGCAATAGTGGCCAGCACGATCGCCACCGTCAGGGTGCTGTGGGCCGGACGAACCAGCCCGGCTGCCGTGGCCAGCCAGGCTGCGGCGGCGGGCAACGCCAGTCGCAGGTCGAGGCTGAACGACGGCGTCGTGGGGGCCGTCGTGGGGGACGTCGTGCGGGACGGGACTGGCACGTCCTGACGGTAGGAATGCCGGGCGGCCGCCGCGACCGCTGAGCGCACTGCTGGGGACAGGCCCGAATCCGCCGCCGGGGCGGCTGTGCAAGGTGGACCGCTCCGGGTGTGCCGATCGAGTGAGCGAGCCTCGGGCACCGGAGAGTGTCACCATTGTGGCGGCCCACCGGCCATCGCGAAGGAGAGGGGACCCGGATGCCGAGTCTGACCCGGGAGGAGGCGACCGAGCGCGCCCGACTCCTGTCGGTACGCCGGTATGACGTTGACCTCGACCTGTCGGCGTTGGCCGGAGACGGTCCGCTCCGGACCCGCTGCACAATCCACTTCGCCTGCCGCCTGACGGGCGCTGCCACGTTCCTCGACTGCGCGGCAAGCACGCTGGCCGCCGCTACGCTGAACGGGTCACCGCTAGCGGTGTCGACCTGGCGCGATGGCCGGCTCCCGCTGCCGGCGCTGGCCGCCGAGAACGTGCTGACCGTGGAGTCCCATCAGAGCGAGACCGCTCGCCAGGCCGGCGTGCACCGGTCGGTCGACCCCTCCGATGGCGCGGTCTATGTCTGGACCACGTGGGAGCCGGACGACGCTCGGCGGGTCTTCGGCTGCTTCGACCAGCCGGACCTCAAAGCTGTCGTCGCCTTCACCGTTACTGCCCCGGCGGACTGGACAGTCGTCAGCAACTCACCCCTCGACGCGGCCCCGGAGCCGGTCCAGGACGGCCGGCGGTGGCGGTTCCAGCCCACCCCACCGCTCGCCACCTACGTGCCCGTGGTCAACGCCGGTCCCTTCCACCAGGTCCGCCGCCAGCGCGACGGCTTTGACCTGGGCTTTTTCTGTCGCCGTTCCCTGGCCGGGGTGCTGGACGCGGACGTGGAGGAGCTCGTTGAGCTGACCGCCGCCGGGTTGACCTTCTTCGGTGAGCGGTTCGCGATGCCGTTCCCGCAGCACAAGTACGACCAGGTCTTCGTGCCGGACATGGGCGGCGCGATGGAGAACTACGGCTGCGTCACCTGGTCCGACGCCTTCCTCTTCCGCGACCGGCCGTCTCAGGCGGAGCAGAGCCTGCGGGCTGTCATCCTGCTGCACGAGATGGCGCACATGTGGTTCGGCGACATCGTCACCATGCGGTGGTGGGACGACCTGTGGCTCAACGAGGCCTTCGCCGACTGGGCTGCTGTGTGGGCGGCCGCGAACGCCACGGCCTACGTCGACGCCTGGGCTACCTTTCTCACCGGCCGGAAGGAGGCCGGCTACGCGGCCGACCGGGCGCCCACCACGCACCCGATTCGCCAACCGGCTCCGGACGTGGAGGCAGCGGCAGCGTCGTTCGACATGGTGACCTACGCCAAAGGCGCCAGTGTGCTCAAGCAACTGGTGGCCTATGTCGGCGAGAGTGGCTTCCTCGAGGCTCTGCGGAGCTACTTCCAGCAGCACCGCTGGGGTAATGCCACGTTGGACGATCTCGCCGGGGACCTGGAGGTGGCAACCGGCCGGGATCTGACGACGTGGCGTCGACAGTGGCTGGAAACCGCCGGCACGAACACACTGCAAGCATCCCCCGTACTCGACGAGCGGGGCCGCTACCGCTCCGTGGTCATCCACCAGACGGCAGCCGAGCACCTTCCCGAGCTCCGCACCCATCGCATCGGCCTCGGCGCCTACGATGCCGGCGACAGCGGGCTCGTTCGTCGGATGTACCTCGAGGTCGAGGTGACGGGCGAGTACACCGACGTGCCGGAGCTCGTCGGCCTTCCAGGCGCTGATCTGCTGCTGCTCAACGACATGGACCTGGCCTTCGCATCCGTGCGCCTGGACCAGCGATCACTGCTGACTGTGCTCGACGCCGGCGCCGAACTACCCTCACCACTGTCCAGGGCGCTGGCGTCCTCGATCCTGTGGCATCTCGTGGTCAGCGCCGAGCTACCGCCGGGGGACTTCGTCCGCTGCGCGACCCGCGTGCTGCGCGCGGAGACAGACGAGACGGTGCGGGAGACGCTCCTCGGACGAGCCGTCGAGGCGGCCGACCTGTGGTCCCCGCTGGCCGAGCGCGCCGAGCTGTGTCGCGCTCTCGCCGACGCGTGCATCGACATGACCGGTCGCGGCGGTCACACCCGGACCGTGGCACTGCGCGGTCTGGCGCGCACCGCGACCACCGATCGGCAGCTGGACACGCTACGGCGGTCGACCGAAACCGACATCGACCTGCGCTGGCGGGCATTGATCCGCTTGGCCGTCGTCGAACGACTGGCCGAGGGTGAAGTGGAAGAGCTTGCGGCTGTGGACCCCAACCCCGATGTGACCGTGCGGCGCCTGGCGGTGGAGGCCGCCCGCCCGTCGCCGGCGTCGAAGGCGGCGACCTGGGAAGCCTTGATCACCGCCGGCCAGGTGCCGACAGGTGCCGTCCGGGAGATCGCCACCGCATTCTGGCAACGCTCGCAGGACGACGTGCTCGCACCGTTCGCCGAGCGCTACGCCGATGAGCTCGGAAGAATCGGCAAGGGAGGCATGCTCACCGCCTTGGCCGTGGCCCGGCTGCTCTACCCGGCGGCAGGCGTCAACGGACGTTACCCGGACCGGATCACCAGCGCGGCGCAGCAGCCTGGCGTCAGCCCGCTGGTGGCCCGCGCTGTGGGCGAACGGACGGCCGAGCTTCGGCAGGTCCTCGCCGCTCGTGAGCTGTCGTCGCGGCGGGCCTGAGCCGCTGCTCGGCGGTGAGGCGCCGCGCAGTTCGGCTCACACCCGCACCCGACCGCGGATGTCCGCCAGCTTGCGCTCACCGATGCCGCCCACCTCGGCAAGTTGCTCCACCGAGGCGAAGCGCCCATTCTGCTGCCGCCAGTCGAGGATCCGCTGGGCCAGTACCGGTCCGACACCCGGCAACCCGTCCAGTTGCTCCAGCGTTGCCGAGTTGAGATCGATCGTCGTTCCGCCGGTGACGGCAACGCCGCCGACGCCGGCTCCGGCGCTCGGACCGCTGCCGGCGGGAGCCGCTCCGGCAGCGGCCGCCGGCGCGCCCACCACCACCTGTTGGCCGTCAGTCAGCACGGCAGCCAGGTTGAGCAGTCCCGGGTTCGACCCCGGCCTGAGACCACCCGCGGCGGCCAACGCGTCGACGATCCGCGAGCCGGCGCTGAGCCGGACCACTCCCGGCCGGCGCACCGATCCGACGACGTCCACCACGACCAGCGGCGTCGGCGATGCACGGGGCGTGCTGACAACCCCGGCTGCGAGCCCGGAGTCGGATCCGGAGTGGGAGGTGGAGAGCGCCGGGGCCTGCGGTGCGCTCGACACGGTTCGGGGCCGGGCCCGCAGCATCAACCCACCGGCGATCACCACGGCGACGAGCCCGACCACGCCGAGCGCCACCACGGCCCGGGCGGTGGGCGCGACCCGTATCCCCCGGAGGGTGAGTGGAAGCCGGTCGGTGACTGCCGCGGCGACGCGCTCCAGCAGGCGCGGCCGGCGGTGCGTGAACGCCGTGTCGTCGAGGACGGATCTGGACACGCCTGCCACGCTAGGCAGCAGTCCCCGCTTCCACCCTGCCGGTCGCACGGGTTGTGCAGAAACCGGCGGCGGCTCTGCGACCGGCTGTGCACCAACGGGCGTACGGGCAGCAACGGAAGGGTCCGGCGCCGACGGCCTGCCCGCCGGGTCAGGTGCGCGGGCTGCCCCTGTCGACTACCGATCCCGCCGGCAGATGACGACACCCACCATTCCGGGTCCGGTGTGTGCCGCGACGGTGGGACCGACCTCGGAGACGTAGAGATCGACGAGTTCCGGCACCTCGGCCCGCAGCCGCCCGGACAGTGCGGCGGCCCGGTCCGGGGCCGCGAGGTGGTGCACCGCCGCGTCCACCGGCCCGTCGGCAAGCGCGACGGCGAGATCCCCGAGTCGGCGGGCGGCCCTGACGGTGGTGCGCACCTTCTCGGCCACGTCGATGCGACCGTCGCGGATCGACAGGATGGGCTTGATGGACAGCGCGGCCCCGAGGAGGGCTGCCGCGGCCCCGATCCGCCCGCCGCGGCGCAGATATTCCAAGGTGTCCACGCAGAACAACACCGAGGTGGCCGCTGCCGCGAGCCGGGCCCGGGCCGCCGCCTCCGCCACGTCCGCGCCTTCGGCCGTCGCCTCCGCGGCGGCCAACACGGCGAAGCCCAACCCCATTGCGGTCGAGCGGGAATCCACGACCGCGATCGGCACGGCGACGTCCGCGGCGGCCAGTCGAGCGGCGTCGACCGTGCCGGAGAGGTCCCCGGACAGGTGCACGGACACGATGCCAGGCGCTCCCGCGTCGACCACCGCCTGGAAGATCCGAGCGAACTCCGCCGTCGTCGGCCGAGACGTGCTGACGGCCACGTGGCTGCCCAACGCCGCCGCCAGGTCAGTCGGGAAGACGTCGCGACCCTCCAGCAGCGGTCGACCGCCCAGGACGACCTGCAGCGGGACGACGGTGATGCCGTGTCGGTCTGCCACCCCGGGGGGCAAGTAGCACGTCGAGTCGGTCACGACCGCGACCACGGACATGACCGGAGGCTATTCCGCCGGCTCCTTCGCCAGCCAGGCCGGTCAAGCCGGCACGATATTGACCAGCTTCGGTGGTCGGACCACGACGGTCCGGATCTCCCGGCCGTCCAGGGCACGCCTGGCAGCGTCGGAGGACAGAGCCAACGCGCGCAGATCGTCTGCCGAAATCGCGGACGGGACCGCCAGCCGGTCCCGGACCTTGCCGGCGACCTGGACGACACAGGTCACGCTCTCCCGCGCCACGAGCGCCGGGTCCGCCACCGGCCAGCCGGCCTCGTGCACGGTGGGTGAGCGGCGGAGAAGCCGCCAGGCGTCCTCGGCGGTAAAGGGGGCGAAGATGGAAACCATCCTGGCCAACGCCTCGGCACCCTCGCGAATGGCCACCGCGCCAGGATCGGTACTGAGGCCGCCGGCGTCCACTGCCCGACGCAGCGCAGTGGTCAACTCCATCAACCGTGCGATAGCCACGTTGAAACGGAAGGCGGAGACCAGCCGCGTCACCTCCTCGACCGCACGGTGGGTGACCGCTCGAAGAGTCGGATCCCCGCTGGCCACATCCTCCCCCCCGCCACTGCCGCCGATCTCACTTGCCAGTCGCCAGACCCGGGCCAGCCATTTGGCCGAGCCGGTCGGGGAAACATCGGCCCAGTCCACATCCTCCTCCGGTGGCCCGGCGAAGAGCACCGTCACCCGGACGGCATCCGGGCCGTACCGGGCCAGCTCGCCCTGCAGGTCGACGAGGTTCCCCTTCGACTTCGACATTGCCGCGCCGCCCATGATGACCTGCCCCTGGTTCAGCAGGGCGGTGAAGGGCTCGACGAAGTCGAGATCTCCGCCGTCATAGAGTGCCTTGACCAGAAAGCGCGAGTACAGACAGTGCAGAATCGCGTGCTCCACACCGCCGATGTACTGGTCCACCGGCGCCCACAGGGCCAGTTCCTCCCGGTCGAGGGCCCGGTCGTACCCGGCGGTCTCGGACAGCAGGGTCGGGTACCGCAGGAAGTACCACGAGGAGTCGACGAAGGTGTCCATGGTGTCGGTGTCCCGGCTCGCCTCGCCGTCACAACGCGGGCAGCGGGTGGCCACCCAGTCCGTCGCGGAGGCCAGTGGCGAGAGGCCACCAGCCGGTCGTAGTGAATAGCCGGATTCCGGCAGCCGCACGGGAAGCTGCTCGACGGGTACCGGGACCTCCCCGCAGTCCGGGCAGTGCACGATCGGGATTGGCGCCCCCCAGTACCGCTGCCGGGACAGCAGCCAGTCCCGCAGCCGGTAGGTGACAGCGGCCTCGCCCACCCCGTGGGCCGCCAGGTCAGCGGTTATCGCGGCGATGGCCTCCTCCTTGCGCAGGCCGTCGTACCGCCCGGAGTTCACCAGGGCGCCGTCGCCGGCGGTCGCGATGCCCGTTTCCGTCGGATCGGGCAGCCTGGTGTCGACGACGACTCGGACTGGCAGGTCGAAGGCTCGGGCGAAGTCCAGGTCGCGCTGGTCGTGCGCCGGCACCGCCATGATGGCGCCGGTGCCGTACTCGGCCAGCACGTAGTCAGCCGCGTAGACCGGGATGCGTTCACCGTTGACCGGATTGACCGCATCCCGAGCAAGGGCGGCACCCGTCTTCGGCCGGTCCTCGCGCATCCGGTCGATCTCAGTCTCGGCACTGACCTTCTCCCGGTAGGCCTCGAACTCGGCTCGGGCCTCGGCGGCGCACAGCTCTTCCGCCAGCGCGGAGTCGGCGGCCACGACGAAGAAGGTGGCACCAAACAGCGTGTCCGGCCGGGTGGTGAACACCCGTACCGGCTCGGCGCGGCCTTCGACGGCGAAGTCGACATACGCACCGACGGAGCGCCCAATCCAGTTGCGCTGCATGGTCAGCACATGCTCAGGCCAGCGGCCCTCCAGGGCCGCCATGTCCGTGAGCAGCCGGTCGGCATAGGCGGTGATAGCGAAGAACCACTGCGTCAGGTTGCGTTTGGTGACAATCGAGTCACATCGTTCGCAGCGGCCGTCGATCACCTGCTCGTTGGCCAACACGGTCTGGTCGACCGGACACCAGTTCACCTGTGAGGCCTTCCTATAGGCCAGTCCGCGTTCATAGAGGCGCAAGAACATCCACTGCGTCCAGCGGTAGTACTCGGGATCGGAGGTGTGCAGCCGGGTACGCCAATCCAGGCTTATGCCCAGCCGACGCAGGGACTCCGCCTGTACCTCGATGTTGTCGTAGGTCCATTGCCGCGGGTCCATGCCGCGCTTGATTGCCGCGTTCTCGGCCGGCAGTCCGAAGGAGTCCCACCCGATGGGGTGCAGCACATTGGATCCGCGCATCATCTCGAAGCGCGCGATGGCGTCGCCGATGCTGAATGCCTCGGCGTGGCCCATGTGCAGGTCGCCGGAGGGATAGGGAAACATGTCGACCACGTACCGTCGCGGGCGAGGGTCCGCTGCCCCCCCGGCCGCGAAAATACCCCGTTGCTCCCACACCGGTAGCCATTTGTCCACCAGGGCGTGCGGGTCGTAGTTCTCACTCATGACGTCCTCCGGTGGTGCTGAAGCTGGGTCGGCTGGGCAGGAAAAAACCCCTCGCTGGACGAGGGGTTCGCCGCGCTGACGTGGAAGGGGAGCTGGAGTCGGGAACGGATCAGCGCGGCCCAGCAAGGAGGAGGCGGGCGGCGAGGTCCATAGTCCTACTCTAGCGCCGCCGGAACCGGCCGCGACCCCCCGTACACGGCCAGCCAGAACGGCAACGTAAGGCGGGGCGGTGACCGATCCCCACCGCCGAATGGCTGGACCCGGGGTACCTACCGCGCAGCGGAAGATCCCACGAAACAGCAGACACGCTGCGGCAAGACGGGATCCGAGGAGAATGAAGGGGAGCACACTCGCCCGGACGCGCCATGAAAGGAGCCCATGGACGAGGCGCCGACGGCGGGTCCGTTCCAGACGGCCCTGGACCAGGCCGACGAAGCGACAACCCGACTGCTCGATGTCGGAGCGGCCCTGGGCACCGCGACGACGGTCGACGACGTGCTCGACATTGTCGCGGGTGAGATGTTCACGGCCAGCAACGCCGACGGCATGCTGGTCAGCCTGGTGCGCGGGAAGCGTTTGGAACTGGTCCGGTCCAGGGGCTACCCGCCGGCGTTGATCCGATCGTTGCAGGACCTCGGCCGCGACGAATCCTCGCCTCAGGGCCACGTCGCCGCGCAGCTGCGGCCACTCTTCCTGTCCTCCCCGACCGCCTACCTGTCCGCGTTTCCGCACCTTGGGCGTCTGGTACGGCTGTCGGAGATGAACGCCTGGGCCATCCTTCCGCTGGTCGCCTCCGGTCGGGGGTTGGGTGCCTGGCAGCTCAGCTGGAACGCCGAGCGACGGTTCACCGACTCGCAGCAGGCGTTGCTCGTCACGCTGGGCGGATTGTGCGCCCAGGCGTTGGAACGGGCCAGGCTGTTCCAAGCCCAGCAGGCCATCGCCACCGCACTTCAGCAGGCGCTCCTCCCTCAGCAACTCCCCGCAGCCGCGGGGCTGGGCAGCGCGGCCCGCTACGTCGCGGGAGGCCCGTCGCTTCAGGTCGGCGGTGACTGGTACGACGTGCTTCCGCGGCCCGGGCGACCGACCGCGATCGTGATCGGTGACGTGGCCGGGCACGACATTCACGCCGCCGCGGTCATGGGCGGGATTCGGCACGCGATTCGCGCCTACGCCATGGAGGGCCACGGCCCGGCCCAGGTGATGGAGTTGGCCAATCAGCTACTGGCCGCCGACGACGAGGAACCCGTCACCTGCTGCTACCTGGAGCTGGACAGCGACGGCGGCACGGCCACCGTCGTGTGCGCCGGTCATCCGGCGCCGCTGCTGCTCAGTCGCCAGGGACCGCCGCGGCAGCTGCCCCTGCGATGTTCGCTGCCCCTCGGCGTCGACCCGGCCGAGACGTTTCTGGAGTCAACCGTTGTCCTGGCCCCCGATGACGTGCTGCTGCTCTTCACCGACGGGTTGATCGAGCGCGGCAAGCGACCATTGGCCGAGGTGCTGGCCGCAGCCGGCGCGGTGCCGTCGGGGAATCTCGAGACCCTGCTCGACGCGGTGCTGGCGTGCCTGGCCGACGGCACAGCGACCGAGGACGACGTGGCCGTGTTGGCAGTGGCCTACCGGCCCGTCGGCGGCCCGAGGACCCCGGGACGGGTGCGGCGACGGTTGGACGACGAGGCGCAGAGCGCCTGGCAGGCCCGGCGATTCGTGGCGGACGTGCTGGGCGCGTGGCGGCTGCCGGACATCGCGGACGCCGCACTGCTGGCTGTCAGCGAACTGGTCACCAACGCGATCGCGCACACCGTGGGGCAACTCGAACTCGGACTCGTCCGCGAGCACGACCACCTCCTCATCGAGGTAGCCGACTCCAGCGACCGCCTCCCCGCGTTCGGCCGAGCGGCCGACGACGCGACGTCGGGACGCGGCATGTTCATCGTCGACGCCGTGGCCGCGGAATGGGGGGTGTCGCCGACCTCCACCGGTAAGACCGTCTGGGCCCGGCTGCCCCTGGCACAGACCTGTGAGGTGCTGCTCGAGCAGGCCGAGCAGGACGCGGCACGTCGCCCCGATATGACGATCACCGCACCGGCCCCGGGGGCCAGCAGCCGTCGCCAGCACCGATAGCACGGTGTCATAGGTTGTCCGGTCGCCGCCGCGTTTGACCGGATCTCCGGCGTCCCGTAGGGTGTGAAGAGTCCGCCAACCGGTGGATCATGCTGCGCCTGAATCGCCGAATTCCGCCATCAGCGCAGAGACGTACGAGCTTTTCAAGTGGCGGAAGCGGGGGACCCATCCGGTCTCCGACCACATGGACGTGCGGACGGCAGGTCTGTCCACGATCGTCCTCGGGGTGAAGCCGCGCAATGCGCGGCCGGGCGCAGATCCCAGCCCGAACCCGACAGCTGACTCCGCAGGCGCTGGGAAGGATTCTCCATGTTCGGAAACACCCAGAGCTCTGACATGCGACAGGGTCGCCGCGGCCCTGCGCGCGCCCTACTAGCCGGTGGCTTCACCACCGCGGTCGTCGCCGGCAGCATCTTCGCGACAGCCGGCACGAGCAACGCGGCCAGCGGCTGGAGCTCGGTCGCACAGTGCGAATCCGGGGGCAACCCCTCGACCAACACCGGCAACGGCTACTACGGCCTCTACCAGTTCGACCAGCAGACCTGGCAGAGCCTCGGCCTCAGCGGCACGGCCAACCAGTACTCGGCTGCCCAGCAGACCGCGGCCGCGGAGAAACTGTACGCCCAGCGCGGTTCCTCGCCGTGGCCGGTCTGCGGTAAGAGCCTCAGCGGGTCCGCCAGCAGCAGCCGCAGCAGCAGCACAAGTGGCAGCAGCACCGCGTCCCGGAGCTACACCCGGCACTCGGTGACCCCGTCACACGTGTCATCGCACGTGTCATCGCACGAGTCATCGCACCGGGTCTCGCACCGGGTCTCGCACCACGTCCGGAGCAGCAGCACGAGCAACAACAGCGGGACCACCGTTTCCCACCACTCCTACCGCAGCGGCGTGCTAGGTGCTTGGATGATCATGGAGAAGCGGGCCGACGTGCGGGCGATCCAGCAGAAGCTGAACGACAAGGGCTCCAACCTTGCCGTCGACGGGCAGTTCGGCCCGCTGACCGAAGGCGCGGTCAAGAGCTTCCAGGCCAAGTCCGGAGTCTCGGTCGACGGCCTGTACGGCGCGCAGACGAAGGCGGCGCTGTTCGGCTGAGAGCTCAGCTGAGCGAAAACTGAGGCGCTCCCCAATCCGAGCGCAGCGGCCTCAGCGGCCCCGATTCCCGCATCAGCGGGTCGGGGCCGCTGCCGTCTGGGAAGCCGTAAGACCTGTAAGGGGAGAACGAGCCCCGCTGCGTACGCCGTCATGGGTGGAGCTAAGGGGATTCGAACCCCTGACCCCTTGCCTGCCGAGCAAGTGCTCTACCAGCTGAGCTATAGCCCCGGGAACGCCGGCTCAGTTTACACAGCGGCAGCAGGGCAACGGCCCTCGCCGCCGCCGCGCAGGTCCCAGCATGATCGACGCCGACCGGGACGCGCGCACGCTCGATCTGGGCCTGGGCGGCGGCGATCATGCTCCATCGGAGGTCGGCGACAACGACACAACGCACGTTCAAGCATGATCGCCGAACGCCACGCAGGTTCGAGCATGATCAGGGCGAGCAAGCCTCCGGCGGGTCGCCGGCGTTGTGCTCAGCCAGCCGCCACCCGCGCTCGGTCTCCAGCAGCACCGACCAGCGACAGTTGCCTAACGGCCCCAGACGCCACCAGCCCGAAGCTGGCAGCCCGAGGAACGTGCCGATCGCCGCCCGCGACGTGCCGCCGTGGGTCACGGCGACCAGCACGCCCGCGGCCGGGACCTCGACGAGCTGTTCGCGCAGCGCCGCACCGACCCGCACCCCCACCTCGGCGTAGGTCTCCCCGTCACCCCGCCGGACATCCTGACCGTTGAGCCATTCCTCCCACTCGGTCGGGAAGGCGACCTTCGCCTCCTTGCCGGTAAGTCCCTGCCAGGCGCCGAGGTGGATCTCCCGCAGGCGCGCGTCCGACTGAACGTGCGCGGACAACGCGGCAGCAGTGGCCCGGGCCCGCTGCGCGTCGCTGGACACGACGACGTCGGGCCGCAGACCGGCCAACGCCGCCGCGGACGCGGCCGCCTGACGGTGACCGAGGTCGTCCAGGGGTGGGTCGAGTTGTCCTTGGAAGCGGCCAGCGGCGTTCCAGGCCGTGCGTCCGTGCCGCCACAGCACGATCCGCCGCCGGCCGTCACGGAGCCCGCCGCTCAGGAGCCCGCCGCCGTGCCCGCGACCGCGCCCGTACGGGTCGAGCCGAGCACCCCGGCCGGCAGGGGAAGCGTCGGACAGTCCTTCCAAAGCCGTTCGAGTGAGTAGTACACCCGCTCCTCGACGTGCTGGACGTGCACCACGATGTCGCCGTAGTCGAGCAGCACCCACCGTCGCTCCCGCTCGCCTTCCCGGCGCAACGGTTTGGCACCCATCACCAGTAGGCGCTCCTCGATGGCATCGACGACGGCCGCGACCTGACGGTCGTTGGGTGCCGAAGCCAACACGAAGCAGTCGGTGATCACGAGCTGGTCGCTAACGTCGAGGAGCAGCAGATCGGTGGCCTTCTTGTCGGCGGCCGCCTCCGCGGCAGCCTCGGCGAGGGCAACGGCACGTGCGGATGCGGATGCGGTCACAGGCGACTCGACATGTCCTCGGGAACAGAAGAGGTCAGTGTCCCACGGCCGGACGGGGCGCCGGGGCGTAGCAGCCGGTCTTGGTGATGTACTGCACGACCCCATCCGGGACGAGGTACCAGATGGGGGAGCCGCGCTCCACCCGAGCGCGGCAGTCGGTGGAGGAGATCGCCATCGCCGGGACCTCGAGCAGCGACACCCCGCCGGCCGGGAATCCTGGATCGGCCAGCCGGTGACCAGGGCGGGTGACGCCGATGAAGTGGGCCAGGGTGAACAACTCCTCGGCCGCGCGCCAGGTGAGGATCTGGGCCAGCGCGTCGGCGCCGGTGATGAAGAACAGTTGCGTTCCGGGCCCGCGTGCGGCGTGCAGTTGCCGAAGGGTGTCGATGGTGTACGTCGGCCCCTCCCGGTCGACCTCGCTGCGGCTGACGGTGAAGCGCGGGTTGGACGCGGTGGCGATGACGGTCATCAGGTACCGATCCTCGGCCTCGGCTACCCGCCGATCGTCCTTCTGCCAGGGCTGCCCGGTGGGTAGGAAGACCACCTGCTCCAGATCGAACAACGCGGCGACCTCGCTCGCGGCCACCAGGTGGCCGTGGTGGATGGGGTCGAACGTGCCACCCATGACTCCGAGGCGCCGCGAGGCGGGAGGGTGCGTCACGCCTGGGGACCCTACCCGCCGGCGTCGCGTGACCGGCACAAGACGACACCAGCCAGGCGGCCGGCGGGCTGCGGCCGCCTGGCTTGTGTCGTGTCCCTGGTTGGGGGCCGACCCCCGAATCAGCCGGGGATCATGAACTTGAGCACGGTGGACTGCAGGAAGATCAGCACCGACATGAAGACGAGGAATCCGAGGCTCCACGGCAGCACCTTGCGGAACAAGTCTCCCTCCTTACCGGCCAGGCCGACGGCACCGGCAGCGATGGCCAGATTCTGCGGGGAGATCATCTTGCCGAGGACCCCACCTGAGGAGTTCGCCGCGGCGTAGAGGATCTGCTTGGTGGTGTCACTGCCCGCCGCGGTCTTCTGCAAGGCACCGAACAACGAGTTCGACGACGTGTCCGAGCCGGTCACCGCCACACCCAGCCAGCCGAGGACCGGTGAGATGAAGGCGAATGCCCCGCCTGCACCGGCCAACCACAGACCCAGCGTCCGGGTCATGCCGGAGGCGTTCATCACGTACGCCAGTGCCAGCACGGCCATCACCGTGACGATCGCAAACTTGAGCTGGTTCAGCGTCGCCCCATAGGCACGCAGTGCACCACCGACGCTGACCCGGAGCACCAGCATGGTGATCAGACCGGCGATCAGCAGCAAGGTCCCCGCCGCCGACAGCCAGTTGAACCGGAAGGTCATCAAGGCCTGCGGGACGCCCTTGGCGTTGGCCAGGTCCAGCCCGGGCCACTTGAACAGTTTGGTGACCGCCTCGATACCGGTGCCGCTGTCCCCGATCTTGGCCGGTGCCTTGCCCTTGATCGCACCGATCTGGGCGATGGCGAAGACGGTGATGATGATCACGTATGGTGCGTACGCCCTGACGACATCGGCCCGCGAGTCGACGACGTCCCCACCGGTCCGCACCCGGTGGTCGAACCCGGCGTCGCGACGGTCGGCGGCGCCACCTGCCACCGGGCGTACCCGACTGCCGCCGACGAGATCGTCGTCGTCAGGCGACAGGTCGGCGGTGAAGTGCTCGGCCGGCTGCCAGATCTGCAGGAAGCCCACCACGGCCAACGCTGAGGCGAGCGCGGCGATGATGTCGGTCAACTCGACCGTGATGTAGTTCGAGCAGATGAACTGGGCGAGCGCGAACGTGCCGCCACAGACCAGTGCCACCGGCCACGTCTGCCGGATGCCGCGCATGCCGTCCACGATGGCGACCAGCGCGAGCGGCACGAAGACGGCGAGGATCGGCGTCTGCCGACCGACCATCGACCCGAGAGTGTCCACGGGTAGACCGGTCACCGCCGGCGAACCGAGGGTGATGATCGGCACGGCCACCGCACCGAATGCCACCGGCGCGGTGTTCGCCACCAGAGCCACCGTCGCCGCCTTCATCGGCTTGAGGCCGAGCGCGATGAGCATCACCGAGCTGATGGCGACCGGGGTGCCGAACCCGGCCAGGGCTTCCATCAGCGCGCCGAAGCAGAAGGCGATGATCATTGCTTGGATGCGCTGGTCGTCGCTGACCTTCGAGAAGGAACGGCGCAGTGCGTCGAAGTGCCCGGTGCTCAGCGTCATGTTGTAGATCCAGATCGCGTTGACCACGATCCACATGATGGGAAACAACCCGAAAGCCGCGCCGAGCACGCTGACGTCGAGCGCCTGCGACAGCGGCATGGGGTAGACCACCGTGGCGATCACCAGGCAGACGACCAGCGCGATGAGCGCCGAGATGTGTGCCGGCAGCTTCACCACGCCGAGAAGAACGAACAAGACCAGCAGCGGCAGCATCGCGAAGAGCGATGTGAGGAACAGCGAGTGAGCGACGGGAGAGCTGACCTGCTTGTACTGCCCCGCCAGCGAGGTCGCGGCGGGGACTAAAGCAGTGATATCCACCGATGGTTCCCCTTTCGGGAGTAGGAACTAGTGGGCCGGACAATACGGCCTAATCATGCGCTTGGGGAGTTCCGGGTCCATGCCGTGCAAGATGGAACAGTTCGGTTGCCGGGATGCCCCTGATCGAGGCGTCGAGAACCTGCACGGTGTGGGCGACGGGCAGGCGGTGCCCCATCCGCTGCAAGATCGTGCCGATCTGCATCCAACAGCCCGGGTTCGCGGTCACGAGGAACTCGGCACCGGTGGCCAGCACCTGCCTGGCCTTGCGCTCCCCCAGCTCGGCTGCCGCCTGCGGCTGAAGCAGGTTGTAGATCCCGGCCGAGCCGCAGCACTGCTCCGCCTCAGCCAGGTCGACGACCTCGAAGCCCGAAATGGCGCGCAGCAGCGCTCGCGGCTGTGCCCGGATGCCCTGGGCGTGCTGGAGGTGACACGCGTCGTGATAGGCCGCCCGGATCGGCAGCGGATGCCGGCGCGCCACCGGACCCAACTCGGCGATGAGCTCCGCGACGTCCCGCACGCGGTCGCTGAAGGCCGCCGCCCGTTCCGCCCAGGCCGGCTCGTCACGCAGCAGCCAGCCGTACTCCTTCATGTTCGAGCCGCAGCCGGCTGAGTTGACCACCACGGTGTCGACGTGGGCACGTTCGAAGGTGGCGATGAGCTTCTTCGCGAACGCGACTCCCTCCTCCTCCCGGCCGACGTGGGTGGACAGGGCACCGCAGCAGCCCTGAGCGGGGGGGACGACGACGTCGCATCCCTCCGCCGCGAGCACCCGGACGGTGGCCGCGTTCACGTCCGGGAAGAACGCGCCCTGCACGCACCCGAGCAGGACCCCGACGGTGCGTCGGCGCTGCCCGACGGCGGGCGTCCGACTCGCGATGGCGGGCGGTGGGCCCAGGGTGGGGGCGAGTTCCTCCATGATCCGCAGGAGGGGCGGCAGCGGCAGCCGGGCGAGGACCGGGCCGAGGCGGCTGCGCTGGTAGAGCCGGAGTGGACCGCGCAGCAACCGCAGCCGACGCGGGTGCGGGAAGATCGCGAAAATCGCGGCCCGTCGCAGCCGGTCGGTCCGGGTACGCGGGAAGCGACGGTCGATCTGTGCGCGGGTGGCCTCGACCAGCTTGTCGTACTGCACCCCGCTGGGACACGCCGGGACGCAGGCCATACAGCCCAGGCACTGGTCGATATGGCGCACCATCGTGTCGTCCATCGCCGCGCCGTCATGCCCGGCGGCCATCAGGTAGATCCGGCCGCGCGGGGAGTCCATCTCCTCGCCCCACAACGCGTACGTCGGACACGCGGGTAGGCAGAAGCCGCAGTGCACGCAGTCCGCCAGCAACTCCGGCGCCGGCGGATGCGCATTGTCATAGGCCGGCCGGACCGCCGCGTCAGCACGGTCGGATCCGGCACCGAAGAGCGGCGACCCGGGTGCGGTGCCCATCAGATCCCTCCGACGAAACGGCCCGGCGCCAGTCGGTGCTCGGGGTCGAACTGGTCCTTGACCCGCCGCATCAGCGGCAGCGCGTCGCCCACCGGACCCCAGACGTCGAGCCGGCGTTTGGTTTCCTCCGGTGCGGCCAGTACGACCACCGTGCCGCCCACCCTCGCCACGACCGCGCGGAGCCGATCGAGCTGGTCGCGGTCGATGGCGGGCAAACCCGCCTCCAGGACGCCGACGCCGACCCGACCGACGACCCGAGTGCCCGGCAGCCGGCGCAGGGCGGCCAGCACGACGTCCAACCCGGTGATCTCATAGGCGATCTTCAGCCCGATCCCGTCCGGGAGCCAGGGGCGAACGCCGAAACCTGCGGGCACCGTCGTGGTGACGACCCCCTCGCCGAGCCGCGCGGCGGCATCCGCCTGCGCCCGCACCGCGGGCGTCAAGCCCTCGAACACCACCACCAGCGCCTCACCGAGCGCCTCGACCGCCGTGGGTGTCAGCGCGGAGTGCATCAGCCGGCGCACCAGCGCGCCGTCATGACCCGCGAAGGTGACCACCCGACGGTCCGGCGGACGCGGGTGCAGCCGCCACGTGGTCTCGACGATCACGCCCAGCGTGCCGAACGATCCGGTGTAGATCTTCATCAGGTCATACCCGGCCACGTTCTTCACGACCTTGCCCCCGGCTCGGGCGACGGTACCGTCGGCGAGCACCGCGGCGACGCCGATCAGCAGGTCCCGGGCCGTGCCGTACCGGTGTCGACGCGGGCCGCTGGCCCCGGCTGCCACGATGCCGCCCAGTGTGGCGCCGGCCTCGGGCGGATCCAGCGCCAGAAACTGACCGTGCTCGGCGAGGTCCGCCTGCACCACGTCCAACGGGGTGCCCGCCATCGCCCTGACGACGAGGTCACCCGGGTTGTACTCGACGATGCCGGCCAGCCCGCGCAGGTCGAGGTCGACCTCGATCGGGGCGCCGACGGCGCCCCAGTCGAGCTTCGTGCCCGCTCCCCGGGGCAGCACACTCGCCGGGCGGGTGTGCCGCAGGACGTCCACGACCTCAGCGATGCTGTCCGGGCGGACGGCGGCGGCGACGGCACTGCCTGGAAGGCTCATCAGAACACGGCCGCGAGCCCGGCCTCCTGCAGCGGGTGGACCCCGCTGCGCGCCCCCGGTGCCTCACCACAGAGCCGGGGGGTGGGGAAGACCTTCCCGGGGTTGCTCACCCCGGCCGGGTCGAAGGCGCACCGCACGCGCTGCATCGTGTCGAGGTCCTCCGGGGTGAACTGGCGACCCATGTAGGCGACCTTGTCCGCACCGACTCCGTGCTCGCCCGTGACCGAGCCCCCGTAGGCGATGCACAGGTCGAGGATGCGGCCGTTGGCCTCCATCGCCCGGTCGGTCTCGCCGGCCACGGCGTCGTCGTAGAGCACAAGCGGGTGCAGGTTGCCGTCGCCGGCGTGGAAGACGTTGGCCACCCGGACACCGCAGTCCGCACTGATCCGGCCGATCTCCCTCAGCACGTCCGGCAGTGCCGTACGCGGGATGACGCCGTCCTGCACGAGGTAATTCGGGCTGATCCGCCCGACCGCGGCGAACGCCGACTTGCGACCCTTCCAGATCAGCGCGCGCTCGGCGTCGTCGGCGGCGACGCGGATCTCGAAGGCACCGCGTGCGTCGGCGATCCGACGGACATCGGCGAAGTGCGCCGCGACCTCCGCGGCGGAACCGTCCACCTCGACGACGAGGATGCTGTCCGCGCCCGGCGGATAGCCGCAGTGCGTAGCCGCCTCCGCTGCCTCGATCGCCAGCCGGTCCATCATCTCCACCGCGGCCGGCAACACTCCGGCCGCGATGATGTCCGACACGGTCCCGGCCGCATCGGTGACTGAGCGGAAGCCGGCGAGGAGGGTCTGGATGTGCTCGGGCCGGCGGACCAGCCGCAGGGTCACCTCGGTGGCCACGCCGAGGGTTCCCTCGCTGCCCACGAAGGCGCCGAGAAGGTCATAACCGGGAGACTCGATCACCTTCCCGCCGAGGTGCACCAGCGATCCGTCGGGCAGTACGACCACCGCACCGGTCACGTGGTGGGTCGTGAAGCCGTATTTCAGGCAGTGCGCGCCGCCGGAGTTCTCCGCCACGTTGCCGCCGATGGAACAGACCTGCTGACTTGACGGGTCCGGCGCGTAGAAATACCCCTGTGATGCCACCGCGCGGGTCACCGACAGGTTGATCACCCCGGGCTCGACGACCGCCCGCTGGTTGTCGATGTCGAGTTCGACGATCTCCCGCATCCGGGACAACACGAGCAGAACGCCGTCGGCCACCGGCAGAGCACCGCCGGACAGCCCGGTGCCGGAGCCTCGGGCCACGTAGGGCACCCGGTGGGCGGAGCAGATCCGCAGGGTTGCCCGGACGTGGTCGGTGCACTCGGCGAGCACCACGACCGCGGGGCTCACCCGGAAATGCGTGAGGCCGTCGCATTCATAGGTACGGCACTGCAGCGGATCGGTGAGGACGCGCTGCGCACCGACCGCCGTTCGCAGGTCGCGGATGACAGCCGCGAGTTCACCGGTCACGACGCTAGTCCAGGAGCTCGTAGGCGGGCAGGGTGAGGAACTCCACGAAGTCATCGGCCAACGCCACCTCTTCGAAGATCTCCCGAGCCCGCTTGGCGAGGTCCTCCGGGTACGCGGAGCCCAACGCCGCGCGGATCGCGTCGAGCTCCTCCTGCGCTGTCGCGCGGACCAGGTCAGCGGTCACGGTCTGCCCGTTGGTCATCCGCGCGCCGTTGTGCACCCACTGCCAGATCTGGGACCGGGCAATCTCCGCGGTAGCCGCGTCCTCCATGAGGTTGAAGATGGCCGCGGCGCCGTTGCCGCCCAACCAAGAGGTGACGTACTGCAGTCCGACGCTGACGTCGTTGCGCAGCCCCGCCTCGGTGATCTCCCCCGGCGTCTCGCCGACGGCCAGCAGTTGCTCGGCAGTGACCGACACGTCCGGACGCAGCTTGTCCAACTGGTTGGGCCGCTCGCCGAGGACGGCGTCGAAGGCGTCCCTGACGATCGGCACGAGGTCGGGGTGCGCCGCCCAGGAGCCGTCGAAGCCGTCCCTGGCCTCGCGCTCCTTGTCCGCGCGCACCTTGTCCATCGCGACCGCATTGATCTCGGGGTCTTTCCGGCTGGGGATGAAGGCGGCCATGCCGCCGATGGCGTGCGCCCCGTGCGCGTGACAGGTCGCGACGAGCAACTCGGTGTAGGCCCGCATGAACGGCACGGTCATGGTCACCGAGTTGCGGTCGGGCAGCATCATCTCGCCGCCCCGCTCGCGGAACTCCTTGATCAGGCTGAACATGTAGTCCCACCGGCCGGCGTTGCAGCCGCTGGAGTGCTCGCGCAGCTCGTAGAGGATCTCCGCCATCTCGAACGCGGCCGGGATCGTCTCCACCAGAACGGTGGCCCGGATGGTGCCGCGCGGGATCCCGAGCAGGTCCTGGGCGAAGAGGAACACGTCGTTCCACAGCCGGGCCTCGAGGTGGCTCTGCATCTTCGGCAGGTAGAAGTACGGGCCGGTGCCGGTGTCCAGCAGCCTGCGGGCGCAGGTGAAGAAATGAAGCCCGAAGTCGAACAGACTGCCGGAGATCGGCTCACCGTCGACGAGCACGTGCCGTTCCGGCAGGTGCCAGCCCCGCGGGCGGACGACCAGGGTGGCAATCTCCTCATCCAGCCGGTAGGCCTTCTCCTCGGTCTCGAAGTCGATCCGCCGCTCGATAGCGGCCAACAGGTTTGCCTGGCCGCCGACCATGTTGGCCCAGGTCGGTGAGTTGGAGTCCTCGAAGTCGGCCATGAACACCCGCGCACCCGAATTCAGCGCGTTGACCAGCATCTTGCGCTCGGTCGGCCCGGTGAGCTCCACCCGGCGGTCGAGGAGACCGGGCGCGGGCGCGGCCACCTGCCAGTCGCCCTCGCGGATCGCGGCCGTCTCGGGCAGGAAGTCCAACGACTCCCCGGCGGCCAGGGCAGCGTGCCGCCGCTGCCGGGCGGCGAGACGCTCCGCTCGCCGCGCACCGAACTCGCGCTGCAGCGCGGCGAGGAACCCCAGCGCGTCGCCGGTGAGGATGTCGGCGTACGCCGTGGTATCGGCGGAAATCGAGATGCCCTGCGGGTAGCTCATGTGTGCCCACTCCGGGTTGGCGGTTCGCGTAGGCAGGTTCCTCCCCTCTAACCTGCCGCTCATGCGGATCGGTTTCTGTGGCCTCGGCCGGATGGGCGCCGCCATGGCGCGGCACGTGCTCGAGGCCGGCCACGAGCTGACGGTGTGGAACCGCTCGCCGGGCAAGGCGGCGGACCTGGTGGCCGCAGGCGCCACCGAGGCCGCCAGTCCGGCCGAGGCGGCTCGGGACGCGGACGTCGTCGTGCTCATGCTCACCGGCCCGGCGGTGGTGCGGGAGGTGCTCTTCGACCCGGACGGAGTCGACAGCGGCGCCCCGGAGGGCTCGCTGATCCTGGATTGCACCACCATCGGCCCGTCCGCCGCCCGCGAGGTCGCCGCGGAGTGCGCCGACCGCAGGCTGCGTTACGTCGACGCCCCGGTGTTCGGCACGGTCGGACCCGCACGGGAGGGCACGCTCACTGTCGTCGCCGGCGGCAGCGAGGCCGACTACGCCCAGGCCGAGCCGCTGCTGCACTGCTGGGGCGAGCCGTCGAGAGTCCGGCGGGTCGGCGAGGTGGGCAGCGCAAACGCGCTCAAGCTCGTGGTGAACTCCGCGCTGGGCGTCGTCGCCACCGGCCTCGGCGAAGCACTGCGGCTGGCGGCGGAGATCGGCGTGCCGCGGGACACGGCGCTGTCGGCGCTCTCCGCCGGCCCGTACGGCTGGACGCTGCAGCAGAAGCGCCACATGATCGAGGCTGGCGACTACACCGACACGGCGTTCGCGCTGGACCTCATGGCCAAGGACCTCGACCTGGCGGTCGCCGAGGCAGGTCGGGAACTGTCGGTCGTTGCGGCCGCGCTCGGCGACGTGCGGGCCGCCGTGCGCTCCGGTGCGGGCCAGCAGGACTACGCGGCCGTGGTGGGCTGGCTGGCCGGCGCGTCCTGATCGCGCCGGATGCCCCGGACAGCCGCCCGGTCGACCCCGGGTCCCATCCCCCGCTCAGACGCCGGACATGACCCCGGCACCTCGGCGGATGTAGGCCGTGTAGGTGACCGCCGCGCAGATCACGTAGAACCCGAGGAACGCGCAGAACGCCGGCCAGCCGGAGCCGACCGCCCGCGTCGCCGGGTCGATGCTGTAGCTGCTGCGGAAGATCAGGTTGACCGCCACGCCACCGGCGGCCCCCACCGCGCCGGGAGCCCGATCGCGGCGCCGAAGAGCCGGCGGGCGGTGGCCGACGCCGCCCGTTCCGGCGTGCC
>JADGOV010000041.1 GCA_017882785.1 Frankiaceae bacterium | reverse complement strand
TGAGAGGGTGCTAACCTCACCCTTGGCATTGGGCTCTAAATCGTCAGTGAGAATAATGCGTGTAACCATGATGTCCCTAGGATTAGTCAAAGATGGAAAGCTATCCTCTAGTACATGCAGCGGCCGGTCAACCAGACGGGATTATCCTACCTCCTCTAGGGAAAGGGTTATTCACAGATTTCGTTCCGGCGCCGACCACGACACATACTCGACCAGTGGAGGCGACCGCCACCACCTGCCTTCTACCGAGCCCGGACTACGGCTCGTGTGGCCCATCGGCGAGATCCCGGATGATGGGGTCGCGGGCCAGCGCCCGACCGATCTTGGTGAACGTCTCGTCGATGACGTGCTCCCGAACGGTGTCGATTAAGGTCACCAGCGCGGTCACGTAGTCATCTATCTTGGCCTGCTGACCTGCGGCCTCCTCCGTTTGAGCCAGCAGCCTGGCGGCGGCGAGGCCGTCCCTGATCTCCGGCTGCACCTCGCCGCTGTCCAGCCGCTCGGCGACCCGGCCGAGTAGTGCGTGGGCGAAAGAGAGATGGGCGGCCTTGCCCTGCACCAGCGGCTCGCGGGCAGCCTGCAGCGCCTGTCCCTGCTGGCGCGATGCTCGCTGCACGGCCTGGGCGTCGAGGTCCAGGTGGCCGTTGGCGAAGTGATCCCGCAAATTTCTCGGACTGATTTCGGCGTCGGGCGGCAGCACCGCCGCGATAGCCCGGTACGTCCGGCCTTCGGCGAGGTGCCGTTTGAAGACCAAGGCCTCAAGGAGGACCATTGCGCTCTCTGTGGTCACCACAGCGGCTCTGGCGGAGCACCTGAGGCTCTACCGTGCTGATGCCACCGAGCCAGGGCCTTGGTCTTCGTTAATGTCAAGGGCAAGCCCATAAGTTCTACCAATTGGAGAGAATCCGTCTGGGGACCTGCAGTGATCCGCGCTGGGCTAGCTGACAGAGGTCCCACTCCTCATGATCTTCGACACTCTCACGTGGCCCACCTGATCGATCTTGGTTGCAATATGAAGGCGATCTCCGCACGGCTAGGTCACTCTTCGATCAAGACCACGATGGACGTGTATGGTCACCTCTTCCCTGATCATGAAGAGGCTGGTCTGGAGAGATTGGATCATGCTGCCCAGAGATCAACTGGACGAAAGGTGTCCGAAAGAGATTAGGAGTGGTGAGTAGAACTCTTTGAACTGGGCTTATTGGTGATCGCTTCGCTAATCCCGTTCTCCAGCCAAGGGAACCCGACCGGCCCGTCCTCGACCGATGCACAGCCGGTCACTCCTCCGGACGGCCACGCAGGCGCTTGATCCCGGAGCGCCGCTGCTTGGCCGCCAGCCGACGCTCCCGTGCGGCCCGACTGGGCCGGGTGGGCCGACGCGACCGCGGCGGAGGAGCGACCGCGTCCCGTAGCACCCCGGCAAGGCGCTCCACGGCCGCTGTCCGGTTGCGCAACTGTGACCGATGCTCGCTGGCGGTGACCGTCAGCACGCCGTCGGTAAGGCGTGGGCCGAGGCGCTCCAACGCTCGCGCCCGCAGGACCGGCGGCAGTGACGGTGACCGCGCGACGTCGTAGGACACCTCGACCCGGCTGTCGGTGGTGTTCACCGACTGCCCTCCGGGTCCTGAAGAACGGGAGAACCGCCAGCGCAACTCGCCATCCGGCACCTCCCAACTGGGTATGACCCACATGCAGACATGCTGCCCGGTCCCCGCCCGTGAGCGGGCGGGCGAGAGGACCGCACGCCGTCCGGACTGCCGACGGCGCCACCGACGCAAGGGAGTCTTGGACGTGAACTACGCGGTCGACGCGGCCGGCCTGGTCAAGCGCTACGACAGCACCGCTGCCCTGGACGACGTCAGCTTCGTCGCCAGGACCGGCGCCGTGCTCGGGATGCTCGGGCCCAACGGTGCCGGCAAGACTACCGCCGTGCGCGTGCTGGCGACCCTGCTCCGACCCGACGCCGGCCGGGCCAGCGTCGCCGGCTTCGACGTGCTGACGCAGGCGCACCAGGTCCGATTGCGGATCGCGCTCGCCGGCCAGTACGCGGCGGTCGACGAGTCGCTCACCGGGACCGAGAACCTGCTCATGCTGGGAAGGTTGCTCGGCGCGTCCCGTCCCGCGGCGAGGCAGCGCGCGGCCGAGTTGCTGGACCGGTTCGGCTTGACCGACGCCGCCGGTCGGGCGACGAAGACGTATTCGGGCGGCATGCGCCGGCGCCTCGACCTGGCCGCGAGCCTCGTGGGCCGCCCGGAAGTGCTCTTCCTCGACGAGCCGACCACCGGTCTGGATCCCCGCAGTCGGGGTGACCTGTGGGACATCGTGCGCGGGCTCGTCGCGGACGGAGTGACCGTCGTGCTCACGACGCAGTACCTGGAGGAGGCGGACAGGCTGGCCGACGACCTGGTGGTCGTCGACTCCGGGCGGATCGTGGCCAGAGGCACCCCGGACGCGCTCAAGCGGCAGGTGGGCGGACAGGTGTTGGCGCTGCGACCGGTGCGGCCTGACCGGCTAACCACCGTGGTGGAGGTGCTGACCGAGTTGACCGGTGTCGCGCCGCACGTCGCCGACGGTCTGGTGTCCACCCCCGCGCAGGAGGCCGCATTGATGCCGGAGGCGGTCCGCCGGCTGGCCGACGTCGGGGTGCTCCTCGATGAACTCACGCTGCGTCGACCCAGCCTCGACGAGGTGTTCCTGGCCCTGACCGGTGCCGGCATCGGCGCGGATGAGCGCCAGCAGTCCGTCGAGACGGACGTCGAACCTGACCTGGACAGGAGCGTGGCATGACGAGTCAGGTGCTGCCGGCCCGGTCGCCGTCGCGATCGCCGGCCGTGCACGTCAGCCCGTCGGCCGGCTTGCGACACACCCTCACGCTGGCCTGGCGGAGCCTCGTGCAGATCCGGCACAACCCGTTGGAACTCGTCGATCTCAGCGTCCAACCGATCATGTTCGTGGTGCTGTTCGCGTTCGTCTTCGGCGGCGCCATCTCCGGATCACCGAAGGCGTACCTGGAGTTCGGGCTGCCGGGCATCATTGCGCAGACCTCGCTGTTCCTGACGCTCAACACCGCTGTCGGACTCAACACCGACATCACCAAGGGCGTGTTCGACCGGCTGCGGAGCCTGCCGATCGCCCGCGCGGCCCCGCTCGCCGGGCGGATTCTGGCCGATGTCGTCCGGCAGTTGTGGTCGGTCCTCATCCTGCTCGGGGTGGGCATGATCCTCGGATTCCGGGTCACCACCAACCTGCTGGGGGTGCTGGGCGCACTCGGATTGCTCCTCGTCTTCGCCTTCGCCTTCTCCTGGGTGGCGGTGCTCATCGGCGTACTTGTCGACGCCCCGGAGAAGGTGCAGGTCTTCGGCTTCGTCGTGGTCTTCCCGTTGACCTTCGCCAGCGGCGCGTTCGTGCCGACGACGTCCATGCCGGGCTGGCTGCAGGCGTGGGTGAAGGTCAACCCGGTGACGCTGCTCAGCGACGCCCTCCGGGGGTTGCTGGTGTCGGGCAAGGTCGCAGCGCCCGCGGCCGGGGCACTGGTCTGGGCGGCGGCCCTGGTTGCGGTGTTCCTCCCCTTGGCGCTGCGGGCGTTCCGCCAGCACACGTGACCCTGAGTGGGCCTCCGGCGCCCTGCCCGTGACTGGCTGAGACCCGGGGAGGGCAACGCGCATCCCGGTACTCCTCCCGGGCCGGACTGCGCTTACCCTGATGCGAACCAGGGAGAGCGCGGGTGCCGGGGATGTCGGGTTGAGCGAATCAGTCCTGGTCGTCTGGAGCGAGCAGCTCCTGCAGTACGACTGGGGCGCCACACATCCGATGGCTCCGGGTCGGCTCGCGCTCACCATGGCACTCGCGACAGACCTGGGGTTGCTGACCCGGCCCGGCGTGCGGCTCTCGGCTCCGTCGACGGCATCGGATCGGGACCTCGAGCGCATCCACGATCCGGAATACATCGCCGCTGTCCGGCTCGCCCCCCTGCGGTCCAGCGACGCCCCACTCGCCGAGATCGGGCTGGGGGGGCAGGACAACCCCATCTTCGAGGGCATGCACAGGTCCTCGGCACTCATCGCCGGCGGGAGCGTCGACGCGGCCCGGGCGGTGCGCCGCGGTGCGGCGCAGCACAGCATCAACCTTGCCGGCGGCCTGCACCACGCGATGCGCACCCGGGCCTCCGGGTTCTGCGTCTACAACGACGTGGCCATCGCCATCGCCTGGCTCTTGGCCGACGGCGTTCGCAGAGTGGCCTATGTGGACCTGGACGCGCACCACGGCGACGGCGTGGAGGCGGCGTTCTACGACGACCCCCGCGTGCTGACAATCAGCGTGCACGAGAGCGGCTACTCTGCGTTCCCCGGCACCGGCTTTCCCCAGGAGATCGGCGGCCCCCGCGCCCTGGGCAGCGCGGTCAACGTGGCCCTGCCCCCACGGACCGCGGACGCCGGCTGGCTTCGTGCGCTGCATGCTGTCGTCCCGCCGCTGGTGCGGGCCTTCGCCCCAGAGGTCCTCGTCACCCAGTTGGGTTGTGACTCGCACCGGCTGGACCCGCTGGCGACACTGGCTATCACCGTCGATGCGCATCGGCTGTCCTACGCGACGCTGCACGCACTCGCGCACGAAGTAACCCAGGGTCGCTGGATCGCACTGGGCGGTGGTGGCTACAGCACGGTGCAGGTGGTCCCGCGCTCCTGGACGCACCTCCTGGCGGAGATCACCGGCGCCGGGCTCGACACCGGGATGGCCACCCCGGCGGCGTGGCGAGACCTGGTCCGGCGGCAGACCGGCCGATCCGCGCCGGAGGTGTTCACTGACGGGGTACAGCCGAAGTACCGACCGTGGGATGCGGGTGAGGGTGACGTGGAGGACCCCATCGACCGGGCCATCGCGGCCGCCCGGCGGGCCGCCTTCCCCGAGCACGGGTTGGATCCTTATGACCCTCGATGAGTGCCGCTGGGCGGAAAGGGGTCTCGGCTGCTAGGTCCTGGGGAGATGATCGGGTGAACAGATTGGCGAACGCGACCAGCCCTTACCTGCTGCAGCACAAGGACAATCCGGTCGACTGGTGGCCGTGGTGCGCGCAGGCGTTCGACGAGGCCCGCCGCCGGGACGTGCCCGTCCTGCTCTCCGTCGGGTACTCCGCCTGTCACTGGTGTCACGTCATGGCGCACGAGTCCTTCGAGGACGCGGCCACAGCCGCAGACATGAACACCCATTTCGTCAACATCAAGGTCGATCGGGAGGAGCGGCCCGACGTCGACGCGGTCTACATGGCGGCTGTGCAGGCGATGACGGGGCAGGGCGGCTGGCCGATGACGGCGTTGCTCACCCCCGACGGGGAGCCGTTCTACACCGGCACGTACTTCCCGCCATCGCCGCGGCACGGGATGCCGGCCTTTCGCCAGGTGCTGGGCGCGGTGGTCACCGCGTGGCGGGAGCGGCGGTCGGAGCTGCAGGCGGCCGGGGCGGAGGTCGTCCGCCACCTCGCCGACCTGGGCCCGGCGCCAGCGGGAGAGATCACCCCGGAGGTGCTGGACGAGGCGGCGGAGTCCCTCGCCGGTCAGTACGATCCGCAGCGCGGCGGCTTCGGCGGTGCGCCGAAGTTCCCGCCGTCGATGTGCCTGGAGTTCCTCCTCCGGCACGCCGCCCGGACCGGCTCGCTGCGGTCGCTGGACATCGCGAGCCTCACGTGTGAGCGGATGGCCCGCGGGGGGCTCTACGACCAGCTTGGCGGCGGCTTCGCCCGGTACTCGGTGGACGCCGCCTGGGTCGTGCCGCACTTTGAGAAGATGCTCAACGACAACGCCCTGCTGCTGCGGGTCTACGCGCACCTGTGGCGCCAGACCGGGTCCTCGCTGGCCGAACGAGTCGTCCGGGAGACCGCGGGCTTTCTCCTCGGTGAGCTGCGGACCCCGCAGGGTGGCTTTGCCTCCGCGCTCGACGCGGACAGCGAGGGGGAAGAGGGCCGGTTCTACGTCTGGACGCCGGAGCAGGTCGGCCCGGTTGCCGCGGAGCTGTTCGGGGTGACTGACGAGGGCACCTTCGAGCACGGTGCCTCGGTGCTCCAGTTGCTCTCCGACCCGACCGATCCGGCAGTCTGGGCGGCGGAGCGCGCCCGTCTGCTGGCGCTGCGCGAGCAGCGGGTACGGCCGGGGCGCGATGACAAGGTAGTCGCCGCCTGGAACGGGCTGGCCATCGCCGCGCTGGCCGAGTCGGGTGCCCTGCTGGGCGAGACGGCGTGGGTGGCCGCGGCGGCGGCGGCGGCCGAGGTGCTCGCCAGCGTGCACCTGATCGAGGGTCGACTACGGCGAACGTCACGTGACGGGCGGGTCGGGGACAGTGCCGGCGTGCTGGAGGACTACGCCGACGTCGCGGATGGGCTGCTCGCCCTGGCCTCCGTGACCTCCTCCGAGCGCTGGCTGACCCTTGCCGGCGTGCTGCTGGATGCCGTTCTGACCCACTTCCTCGACGACAGCGGCGACCTCTACGACACCGCCGACGATGCCGAGCACCTCCTACGGCGGCCGCGGGATGCCACTGACAATGCCACGCCGTCCGGGGCGTCGGCGGCGGCAGGTGCGTTGCTGGGCTACGCGGCCCTGACCGGCTCGGCCCGACATCGGCAGGCGGCCGAAAAGGCCCTGGCCGCCTCCGCCGGGCTGCTACCGAACCACGCCCGCTTCGCCGGCTGGGCGGCCGCCGTCTGTGAGGCGGTGCTCGCCGGGCCGGCGGAGGTCGCGGTGGTCGGGCTTCCCGGCCCCGCCCGGGACGTGCTCGAGGCGACCGCGCGGCGCGCAGCCGCGCCCGGGGCCGTGGTGGCCGTGGGCGATCCGGATGCCCAGGATCCCTGGGCCGCGCTGCTGGCCGAGCGGCCGGCGGTCGACGGCCGGCCGGCCGCGTACGTCTGCCGCGCCTTTGTCTGCGCTCGTCCCGTGACCAGCCCCGAGGATCTTCAGCTCCTGCTGGCCCGCACTGCCCACAACCAAGGCCCTTGACGGGCGCAAGGTTGTAAGTATGTAATTGCCGCATGACCGATATCAAGGAAGTTCAGGGTTGGTTCGTCGGGCGGTTGCCCGGCGAGTGGTTCGAGGCGGCGCCTGAGGTGAGCGTGGATCGCGAGGAGATCGTGGTCATCGGCCGCCTGGCCGCGCCAGGGGTGGACGGCGACACGGCCGCCCAGCGGGCGGCAGAAGTCGGGCGGATCAAGCGCTTCCGGGAGGAGACCCGGGATGCGCGGATCGGGATAGCGCGGGAGGCTGAGCACCGCTATGGCCGCAAGGTGGCCTGGGGTGCGGAGTGCGGGGAGAGCCGGCGGGTGTTCACCAGCCTGTCGATCCCGGTGATGACCCGCCTGCGCCAGCAGGAGCGTCTGGTGCTCGACACGTTGGTCGACGCTGGCGTCGCCCGGTCCCGGTCGGACGCGCTGGCGTGGTGCGTACGGCTGGTCGGCCAGCACCAGGGGGACTGGATCTCCCAGCTCCGGCAGGCTCTGGTCGCCGTGGAGGAAGCCCGCGCCAGCGGCCCTGCGGTCTGATTGCGCCGGACTGGTCAGTCGACCCGTCCGGGTTGGCCGGTCTCGGTGACGACCGACAGCCCCGCCGCCGCCCACGCCTGCATGCCGCCCAGGAGGTTGACCGCGGTCCAACCCGCGTCGTTCAGCGCCGCGGACACCGCCGCTGACCGGGCACCGACGTGACAGACGCAGACGAGGAGCCGATCCGTCGGCAGGCTGGCCGCCTCGACGGCCAGCCTGGACATCGGCAACAACTCTGCCTGGGCCGCGTGCCCGGCGTGCCACTCGTCCTGCTCGCGCACGTCGAGCAGCAGAGCGCCGGCGCGGATCAGGTCGACCGCCTCGGCGGCGGAGACGCCGGCGGCGTGGGCGTGGGCGAGAGGCACCTGCTGAGACTAGACCGTCAGGTGAACCCTGACACCGCGTGCGGGACGTAGGACTGGGTCACGGCCGCGACCTCCTCGGCGCGCAGCTGCACGTCGAGTGCCGCGACCGCGTCGTCGACATGCCTCGCCGAGGTGGCGCCGACGATGGGCGCGGTCACCGTGGGCTGCCCGCACAGCCAGGCGACGGCGACGCGCGCCGGCGGCACGCCGCGTTGCGCGGCGACGGCGCTGACGGCGTCGACGATGCCGCGGTCACTGTCCGCGTAGAGGTTTCGGCCGAACTCGTCCGTGCCGCTGCGTGCGGTGTCCGTGCCCCACGGTCGAGTCAGGCGTCCCCGGGCGAGCGGTGACCACGGCAGGACACCGATCCCCTGGTCGGCGCACAGCGGCAGCATCTCGCGTTCCTCTTCCCGGTACAGCAGGTTGTAGTGGTTCTGCATGCTGACGAAGCGGGTCCAGCCGTGCAGGTCCGCGGTGTAGAGCGCCTTCGCGAACTGCCAGGCGTACATCGAGGAGGCGCCGAGATAGCGGGCCTTGCCGGCCTTGACGACGTCGTGCAGCGCCTCCAGCGTCTCCTCGATCGGCGTGGCCCGGTCCCAGCGGTGGATCTGGTAGAGGTCGATGTAATTGGTGCCGAGTCGGCGCAGGCTCGCGTCGATCTCGGTGAAGATCGCCTTGCGTGACAACCCGCCGCCGTTCGGGCCCGGTCGCATCGCACCGTGCACCTTGGTCGCAACGACGACATCCTCGCGCCGGGTGAACTCCGCCAACGCCCGACCAAGGATTTCCTCACTCGTGCCGTCGGAGTAGACGTTGGCCGTGTCGAAGAACGTGACGCCGGCCTCGACCGCGTGCCGGAGGAGAGGCCGCGCGGCATCCTCATCCAGCGTCCAGGGATGCGCCCCACGGTCGGGTACCCCGTAGCTCATGCAGCCCAGACAAAGCCGGGACACCTGCAGTCCGGTCGAGCCAAGTCGCACATAGTCCATGTCGCACACACTCCCCCGCTTGCCGGGTCAGTACGCGGCCAAGCTGACCGCGACGTACTGGACGGCGAAGGCGGTGATGGTCAGGGCGTGGAAGACCTCGTGGTAACCGAAGATCCGCGGCGCGGGATCCGGTCGCCGCAGTGCGTAGACCACGCCGCCGGCGCTGTAGAGCGCCCCGCCCAGCACGATCAGGACGGTCATGACCCACCCGCCGGACCGTAGAAAGCTAGGGAGGAGCAGCACCGCGGTCCAGCCGAGTGTGATGTAGAGCAGCACCGAGAGCCACCGCGGCGCACCGACCCAGACGACCCGGAACACGACTCCCGCGAGTGCGCCCAGCCAGACCGTCCAGAGCAGGACTCGCCCGGGTCCCGGGGGCAGCACCAGCAACGCGAACGGGGTGTACGTGCCGGCGATGATCAGGAAGATGTTCGCGTGGTCAAACCGCTTGAGTACGGCGAGCGAGCGAGGCGACCAGCGCCCCCGGTGGTAGAGGGCGGACACGCCGAACAGCAGGGCGGCCGTCACCGCGTAGATCGCGCAGGCCAGCCGGGCCCGTGTCCCGTGCGCGGCGACCACCAGCACGCCGCCGCCGACCACCGCGAGCGGAAAGGCGCCGAGATGTAGCCAGCCGCGCAGACGCGGCTTCACCGCCGCGAGCGCTTGCTCGGCGACGTCGTGGAGCGGGGGCAGGTCCATCACGTTCCGAGGTTACGGCACCGTAGGTTGTCGGTCCTGTCGGCGGGGGATGAGGTTGCTACCCGGGCCACTGCGGCCATGCGGTCAGCGATGACCGGCCCGGCTGGCTACCCTTGGCCAGGTTGGAGGAGGTGGCTGCCGTGGGCCTGCACGATCTCGTCTACGCCCTGTACGAGCGCCGGCTCGCCACGTCCCTGACCGGCGCTCATCTGCCGCGGCACGTGGGGGTCATCCTTGACGGCAACCGGCGGTGGGCCCGCTCGGTGGGGGCCGGAGATCCCGCCACCGGACACCGCCGCGGCGCCGCGAAGATCAGTGACCTGTTGACCTGGTGTGAGGAGGCCGGCGTCGAGATCGTCACGCTGTGGCTGCTCTCCACCGACAACCTCGCGCGCCCGCTGGACGAGCTGACGCCTCTCCTGAAGATCATCGAACGTACTGTGACCGACCTCGCCGATCCGGCCAACCGGTGGCAGGTCAATCCGGTCGGCTCCTTGGACCTGCTGCCGGGTGAGACGGCCAGGGTCCTCAAGGACGCCGCCGTACGCACGGCCGGCAAGGGCAGCCTGTTGGTCAACATCGCCGTCGGCTACGGCGGACGGCGGGAGATCGCCGATGCCGTTCGATCGCTGCTCACCGAGCATGTCGCCCGTGGCACCTCGCTGGAGGAACTGGCTGCGGTGCTCGACGTCGAACACATCGCCGACCACCTCTACACCCGCGGCCAACCCGACCCGGACCTGGTCATCAGGACCTCTGGAGAGCAGCGGCTGTCCGGCTTCCTGATGTGGCAGAGCGCGCACTCGGAGTTCTATTTCTGCGAGGCATTCTGGCCCGACTTCCGCCGGGTGGACTTCCTGCGCGCGCTGCGTTCCTACGCCGAGCGGTCCCGGCGTTTCGGCGCCTGAGCGGGGCTACCGCGTGTCGCCGGGATGACCGCCGGGCGCCGGCGTAGCGTGCCGAAGGATGGCGCCGGAGCCCCGGCGATCGCCTCGAGGAGACCGCTTGTCCGATCGGCGTACCTACGTCCTGGACACCTCCGTGCTGTTGGCCGACCCGGCCGCCATGACCCGTTTCGCCGAGCACGACGTCGTCCTGCCGATGGTCGTGGTCGGCGAGCTGGAGGCCAAGCGCGACCACCCGGAGCTCGGCTGGTTCGCTCGCCAGTCGCTCCGCCGGCTCGATGACCTGCGGGCCCGACACGGCCGGTTGGATTCTCCCATCCCGGTCGGTGGGGATACCGGCACTCTTCGGGTCGAGCTGAACCACGTCGACCCCCAGGCGGCCGACAACGACAGGCGCATCCTGTCGGTCGCATGGGCCCTCGCAGCGGACGGCGCCGACGTCGTCCTGGTCTCCAAGGACCTGCCGCTGCGGGTGCGGGCGGCCGCGCTCGGCCTGGCCGCGCAGGAGTACCGGGCAGAGCTGGCGGCCGAAAGCGGCTGGCCCGGAACGGCCACCCTCGACGTGGCCGCGGAGGTCGTGGACGAGTTGTACGCCACCGAGCGGGTCTCCCTCACCGCGGCCCGCGACCTGCCGTGTCATACCGGCCTGGTGCTGACCTCCCCGCGAAGCGGTGCGCTCGGCCGGGTGACGCCGGAGCGCACCGTCCGGCTCGTCCGCGGCAACCGCAGTGTGTTCGGGCTCCACGGCCGCAGCTTCGAGCAGCGGGTGGCCATCGAACTGCTGCTCGATCCGGAGATCGGCATCGTCTCCCTCGGTGGTCGCGCCGGCACGGGCAAGTCGGCCCTCGCGCTGTGCGCTGGACTGGAGGCGGTGCTGGAACGACGTCAGCACAAGAAAGTGGTCGTCTTCCGGCCGCTCTATCCGGTCGGCGGCCAGGACCTGGGCTACCTGCCGGGCAGCGAGTCGGAGAAGATGGGTCCCTGGGCGCAGGCGGTGTTCGACACGCTGGGCTCCGTGGTGGCGGATGAGGTCGTCGAGGAGATCCTGCACCGCGGTTTGCTGGACGTGCTGCCGCTGACCCACATCCGCGGGCGGTCCCTGCACGACGCGTTCGTCATCGTCGATGAGGCACAGTCACTGGAGCGGGGTGTCCTGCTCACTGTGTTGTCCCGGATCGGCTCGGGCTCCCGGGTGGTATTGACCCACGACGTCGCCCAGCGGGACAACCTGCGGGTCGGCCGACACGACGGTGTCGCCGCCGTCATCGAGGCGCTGAAAGGTCACCCTCTGTTCGCGCACGTCACGCTGACCCGATCCGAGCGTTCGCCTGTAGCCGCCCTCGTCACCGAGATGCTGGAGAACCTCTCCCTGTAGCCGGGCCTCCGCGACCAGGCCGCAGCCTGGCGGCAGACTGGCCAGCGTGGTCCTTCCCATCCACGATGACAACCCGGTCCGGCGTGCGCCGGTGGTCACCTACCTGCTCATCGCGCTCAACGTGGGTATATTCCTGCTGACGCCCGTGGCGCGTGACCCCTTCGGGCATCAGCAGACCGTGGCGTCGGTGTGTGCGCAGACCACCTTCTTCGACCGCTACGCCGCCATCCCGCGAGAGTTGCTCACCAACCGTCAGCTGGCAAGGCGCCCCGTCGGCATTCGCACCGATCAAGGTGTCGTGCCGTGCCCAGTGGTGCGCTATATGAAGATTCCGGTCGCCAGCGTCTTGTTCGCGATGTTCCTGCACGGCGGTTGGCTACACCTGCTGGGTAACATGCTGTTCCTCTACGTGTTCGGAAATAACGTGGAAGACCGCCTCGGGCGGCTGTGGTACCTGGGCTTCTACCTCATCTGCGGCTACGTCGCTACCTACGCGTTCGCCTTGAGCGACCCGAACTCCACCACCACGCTGGTCGGCGCTTCCGGTGCGATCGCCGGCGTCCTGGGCGGGTATCTCGTGCTGTATCCGCGGGCCCGGATCACCAGCATCGTGCCACCACTGTTCTTCCTGCCATTCCGGCTGCCGGCCTGGGTGGTCCTGGGCTTCTGGTTCGTGCTGCAGTACTGGTATTCCGCACGCGCCGCCGCCAGTTCCGGTGCCGGCGTTGCCTATCTCGCGCACGTGGCCGGGTTCCTGGTCGGCGGGGTACTGGTGTGGCCGTTCCGGCGGCGTCGTACCCCACCACCGTCGCCGCCCTATCCGCAGACGTGGCGAGCCGGTTACTGAGCCCCGGGCGACCACTCGTCATCGGCGCGGTCCAGTACGCAATTGGCGTCGGCAGCTTGTCAAAAGCAAAACAGCAGTGTCAGAGGCATAAGACCCGGCGACCGCTACTACTCGCCGTGAGGTAGATCACGTTGAGGTGAGCCTGTCCGGATGTTACGGTTAGATCACGCTAGCGCAAAGTGATGACGCGCTTGTGGCCCGTGTGCCGGGGGCGAAAATCGCCGCCCGCGCGAACTGGTAGCCGAGGGCTCCCCCGCCCCACCTGCTGATCGACCGACGCGTTTGTGACGCGTTGCGGTCGCGCGCCGGCACGTACTCCGAAGTGAGAGGTTCCCGTGTCCCGGAACACCGATCGACGTCGCATTCGCCATACCACGACCACAGTCGGCATCCTGACCGCCGCTGTCGCCGGAACGGCCGTAGGCGGCATGGCGCTCACCACGGCACGTGCCACCAACCCCCCGCGGTCCCCGATCGCCGCGCCCGCGGCGGCGGTCCAGACCAACGACCTCATGCCCGGTACCGAGGGTCGGTTCGTCCTGCCGCTCGCCGCGGCAGCGGCGCCAGCTCAGGTGCGACCGGCGGTAGCACGCCTGCGACCGGCGGTAGCGCGCCCCCGACCGGCGGCGCGCCCCCGACCGGTGAGGCACGCTGCCGCGCGACCGGTGACCCGCAAGGCGCCAGCACGGGCCAGTCGGTCAACCGTCCGGGTCGCCCTGAGCCCGCGGGCGACGGCCAGGGTGCTGCTCGCCCGGCGCGGGTGGGGCACCAGCACCCAGTTCAGCTGTATCGACTCGCTGTGGACCAAGGAGAGCGGCTGGAACGCGCGCGCAAATAACGCCTCCTCTGGCGCGTACGGCATTCCGCAGTCCCTGCCCGGGTCGAAGATGCGCTCCGCCGGCGCCGACTGGCGGACCAACCCGGCCACTCAGATCAGCTGGGGCTTGGGCTACATCGCGAACAGCTACGGCTCGCCGTGCAGCGCCTGGGCTCACTCCCAGGCCCATGACTGGTACTGATCGAAGGCACGCCACGGCGCGGGGCCGCTGCCGGGCTAGACCGGGGGTCGGGTCATCGCCAGCACGTCGAGAGCCTCGTCCAGTTGCGCCTCCGTCAGCGCGCCGTCGGTCACGTACCCCAGTTCCAGCACGACCTCGCGGATCGTCTTCCGCTCTGCCAGCGACTTCTTGACGATTTTCGCCGCCGCCTCGTAGCCCACGTACTTGTTCAGCGGGGTGACGATCGACGGGGAGGACTCGGCGAAGAAGCGGCAGCGCTCGACGTCGGCGGTGATGCCGAGGATGCAGCGGTCGGCCAAGAGCCGGCTGATGTTGGCCAGCAGCCGGATGGACTCGAGCAGGTTGCGGGCCAGTACCGGCAGCATGACGTTGAGTTCGAGGTTCCCGGCAGCTCCGCCGAAAGCGACAGCGGCGTCGTTGCCGATCACTTGGGCGACCACCTGACACACGGCCTCGGGAATCACCGGGTTGACCTTGCCTGGCATGATCGACGAGCCCGGCTGCAGGTCCGGCAAGTGGATTTCACCGAGGCCGGCGCGGGGGCCCGACGACATCCAGCGCAGGTCGTTGGCGATCTTGTAGAGGGACACGGCGATGACCCGAAGCGTCCCGCTGGCCTCGACCAACGCGTCCCGGGCCCCCTGTGCCTCGAAGTGGTCCCGCGCCTCGGACAGCGGCAGGCCGGTCGCGGCGCGCAGTTCGGCGATGACTGCCGCGGCAAAACCTGGGGGAGTGTTGATCCCGGTGCCGACCGCAGTGCCGCCGAGCGGCAACTCGCCCAGACGTGGCAGGCAGGCGTCGAGCCGCTCGTTGCCGAGCCGAACCTGCGCCGCGTACCCGCCGAACTCCTGTCCGAGCGTCACGGGTGTGGCGTCCATGAGGTGGGTGCGGCCACTCTTGACGACCAGAGCAAACTCCGCTGCCTTGGCGGCCAGTGCCCCCTCCAGGTGCGCTAACGCGGGCTTGAGGGTGTTCACCACCGCCTCGGTGGCCGCGAGGTGAATCGATGAGGGGAAGACGTCGTTGGAGGACTGCGAGGCGTTGACGTGGTCGTTGGGGTGCACCACCGCGTCCAGCCGATCCTGGGCGAGGCTGGCCAGTACCTCGTTCGCGTTCATGTTGCTTGACGTGCCCGATCCGGTCTGGAACACGTCGATCGGGAACTCACCGTCGAAGCGACCGCTGGCCACCTCCTCGACGGCCGCGACGATGGCCTTGGCCATGTCCTGTGCGACCACGCCCAACTCGGCGTTCACGGTGGCCGCGGCCCCCTTGATCCGCGCGAGCGCGGCGATCAGTGCCGGATCGATTCGCAGACCGGAGACCGGAAAATTCTCCACTGCGCGCTGGGTCTGTGCCCGCCACCGTGCGGTGGCGGGCACGCGTACCTCACCCATCGAGTCGCGCTCGATGCGGACATCCTGCTCAGCCGACTCCGACGTCATCGCCGATCCCTCCTGGACTGTCGCTCAAACGGCGGGCACCGGGACGTGGCCACCCGCTCCGGCTATCGGACGTGCCGGTCGAAGTCGATCGAGGAGTACGCCCGCAACTTGGTCAGCTTGTGATCGCTGAGCACCTCCCGAATGGTGCCGCTCTTGGACCGCATCACCAGTGAATGGGTGGACGCGCCGCCGCCGCGGTAGCGGACGCCCTGCAGCAACTCGCCGTCGGTAATGCCGGTGGCGACGAAGAACACGTTGTCCGAACGCACGAGATCATCCGTGGACAGCACGCGGGTCAGGTCGTGCCCGGCGTCGAGGGCGCGCTGGCGCTCCTCGTCGTCACGGGGCCACAGCCGGCCCTGGATGACGCCGCCCAGGCACTTCACCGCACAGGCCGTGATGATGCCTTCCGGGGTGCCACCGATGCCGAGCAGCAGGTCCACGCCGGTACCCTCGCGGGCCGCCATGATGGCGCCCGCCACGTCCCCGTCGCTGATGAATTTGATCCGGGCACCGGCGTTGCGCACCTCGTTGACCAGGTCCGCGTGGCGCGGCCGATCGAGGATGACGACGGTCACATCCTCGGTGCTGCACCCCTTGGACTTTGCTACGGCCATGATGTTCTCAGCGACGGGGGCCGAAACGTCGACCGCCTCGGCGGCCGCGGCGCCGGTGACGAGCTTTTCCATGTAGAACACCGCGGACGGGTCGTACATCGTCCCGCGTTCGCTGACCGCGAGGACCGCGATGGCGTTGTTCATGCCTTTGCCCGTCAAGGTGGTGCCGTCGATCGGGTCGACGGCCACGTCGCATTCCGGACCGTCTCCGTTGCCGACCTCCTCGCTGTTGTAGAGCATCGGCGCTTCATCCTTCTCACCTTCGCCGATGACCACGACGCCCTTCATGGACACGGTGCCGATCAGCCGGCGCATCGCGTCCACCGCAGCCTGGTCGGCGCCGTGCTTGTCCCCCCGCCCGACCCAGCGCGCTGCCGCCATCGCGGCCGCCTCCGTAACCCGGACCAACTCCAAGGCGAGGTTGCGGTCCGGCGCCTCTCCGCGCACGGCCAGCGGGTCCGGGACGGCGCTACCTTGGGTTCCGGATGGAACGGCATGCGCTCTTTGCTCATGTGGCACGGCGGCCTCCTCGTCTCCTCGCATGCTAGCCAGGACGTTTCGCCGCTCGTACTGACCTACCCTGGATAGCGCGGACACGACGCAATCCGCGGCTCCACAGCGACGGGCACTGCGACGGCTAGGCTGGAGATCGGGTGCGGAAGAAGCGGGGCTCGGAGGCCGCCGGGGACATGGTGCGGTCGTTCCTCGTTGTCGGCGCGGTCACTCTTGCGGTGTTACTCGCCGGGGCGTCGCGTGAGCTGATCTTCCCACGCGGCGACATCGCTGCCCGGGTGAAGGTGGTGGACGGCTCCAACGAGATCGCAGCTGCGCGCCGACTCGCCCCGCACGAGATGCTGACCCCCAGCGGTCTGTCCCCGCGGTGGCGGCTGACCAGCGCTCGCTTCGAGCCCAACGGCACGGCCGTGGACCTCCACCTGGGCTACGTGACGCCCGAGGAGAAATACGCCGAGCTGGATGAGTCCACCGGGGACAGCGACCCCTTCATCGAGCGGGTGTTGGGCAAGGGCGTGCAGCCGCTCCCGCCGATCACCCTCGGCGTCCAGCACTGGGACCAGCGGCGAACGAGGCAGGGCGAACGTGCGCTGGTTCGTCGTGTCGGTCGCGCCACGCTCGTCGTCACCGGGAATGCGTCGCCAGCCGAGTTGCAGACGTTGGTGCGATCGCTACGCTAGCCCGCCGGCTTCTCACCAGCCGCAAGTCGGGCGCGGGCCCCATCCAACATCCGTTCGCAAAGGTCGGCCAAGGCCTCCCCGCGTTCCCACAGGGTGAGCGACTCCTCGAGCGACACCCCCCCAGCCTCCAGCCGGCGCACCACCTCGGCCAGCTCCTCCCGGGCCTGCTCGTAGGACCGCGGTTCGCTCACGGCGCCGAGGTTACCTCGGCCGCGATCTCCCCGTCGGCGAGGCGAATCCTGATCGCCTCCCCGATGGTCACCTGTGCCGGCGTGCGCACCACCGTCCCCTCGACGCGGTGCACCACCGCGTACCCGCGGGCCAGTGTCGCGGCGGGGGAGAGCGCGGTGATCCGGGCCCGGGTGTGCGCCAGATCGTTCTCGGCGCGGTGCAGGACGCCCTGGAGGCACCGCAGAGTCCGCTCCCTCGTCGCCGCAACGTCGCCCGCCCGCCGTTCCACCCCGTCCCGGGGGCTGGCCAGGACCGGGCGGGACCGCAGGGCGGTGATCACGGCCGCCTCGCGGTCGACCATGCCACGGAGGACCCGTCTCGCTCGTTGGCGCAGCGTCTCGACGCCGGAAAGTTCCTCGGCGACGTCGGGGACAACGAGCTTACCGGCGTCGGTCGGCGTGGACGCTCGACGGTCGGCCACCAGATCGACCAGCGGGGTGTCCTGCTCGTGCCCGATGGCGCTGACAACGGGGGTCCGGGTCGCCGCCACCGCACGGCAGAGCGCCTCGTCGGAAAACGGCAAGAGGTCCTCCACCGAGCCGCCACCGCGGGCTAGCACGACGACCTCCACGGCGGGGTCCGCGTCGAGACGGAGCAGCGCGGCCGTGACCTCGGCCACCGCGAACGGGCCCTGGACGGCGACCTCCTCGATGCGGAAGTTCACCGCCGGCCACCGCCGGGTGGCGGTCTCGAGCACGTCGCGTTCCGCGGCCGAGGCCCGCCCGCAGATCAACCCCACCGTGGCGGGCAGGAACGGCAACGAACGCTTGCGATCAGTTGCGAACAGCCCCTCGGTGGCCAGCGCGGCGCGCAGCCGCTCCAGCCGGGCCAGGAGCTCGCCCACGCCGACCGGCCGGATGTCCACTGCCGCGAGGGCCAGCGAGCCCCGGTTGAAGTAGTACGACGGTTTCGCCCACACCACCACCCGGGCGCCCTCGGTGAGGCTGGCGCACATGGCCCGGGTGGCCGTGACGGCGATCGAGACGTCCGCAACAGGATCACGCAGGGTGAAGAACACCGTGGAAATGCCCGGACGTGGTCGCAGCCCGGTGACCTGGCCCTCCACCCACACGCGCCCGAGGCGTCCGATCCAGTCACCGAGCAGTCGCGCCACGGTACGTACCGGCACCGGGGACGCCGGGCTCGACTGCAGTCCCACCTGGCCAGCCTACGAGCGGTGGCCGCACGGTGGGTCAGCCTGGCGGGCTCGCCTCCAGCTTGGCGATCCGGTTCTCCAACAGCGTGAGGATGGGCTGGCGATGGCCGTGTCCCTGCTCGTACAGCCGCAGCGTTCGAAGGTCGGCCAGATCCAGTCGACGGAGGCGACCGCGGAGCGAGCCGGCGGTGACGTGATCGAAATCGTCGACGGGTAGCTCGGCGGAGGAGCCGGCTTCGCCGTCGACGTCAGGGTCGCCCCCCATGTCCGTGCCCGGATCGGGGTCCAGCTGCCGAGCCAGGTCTGCGTCGGTCTCGGCGAGGAGCGCGTCGAACTCGGCGTCGAACTCGGCGAACGCGCCGTCCTCGGCATCGCCGACCGCGTATCCACCGGAGGACGCAGCCGGGTAGGTCTCCTCCGCGCTCCCGCACAGGAGACCGACTCGCTGCAGACCGCGCAGCGCGAGGTCCTCATAACCACGGCGGATCGCCCCGGTGATGACGAGAACCTGCTGAACGCCCACGATCGGGAGCTTGAGGAGGCTCATCGGCACGCGAACCATCTCCCGGGCGCCGATGGTGACCAGTTCCAGTGCTGCCCCGGCTGGTCCGCAACGCCGCGAGTACGGCGACAGCTCACCGGTGGTTCGGTCCGACATGAACGCTCCTCGACCCGCGAATGCTCCGTTCAGCATGCCCCAGTGCCACTCGGGGTGACGGCACGCGGGTGCCGAGGCACGTACCCTGGTAGCCATGACCGATACGGCCGGGACGCCCGCCAAGCGCGTCCTGCTCGCCCGTCCCCGGGGATATTGCGCGGGCGTCGATCGAGCGGTGCTGACCGTGGAGAAGGCCCTCGAGCAGTACGGGTCCCCGATCTACGTGCGCAAGCAGATCGTGCACAACGCCCACGTTGTGCAGGATCTGGAGGCAAAGGGCGCGGTGTTCGTGGAGGAGACCGCCGACGTGCCAGAGGGCGCGATCGTGGTGTTCTCCGCTCACGGCGTGGCGCCGGTCGTGCACGAGGAGGCCCGGCAGCGCCGGTTGCGTTCGATCGACGCGACCTGCCCGCTGGTGACCAAGGTGCACATGGAGGCCCGGAGGTTTGCCGGCAACGAGTACGACATCCTGCTGATCGGTCACCAGGGGCACGAGGAGGTCGTGGGTACGACGGGGGAGGCGCCGGCCAACATCACGCTGGTCGAGGGGCCGGCGGATGCGGTCACGGTGACCGTGCGCGACCCGCAGCGGGTGGCCTTCCTGTCCCAGACCACCCTGTCGGTGGATGAGACCACCGCGACGGTGGATGCACTGCGCGAGCGCTTTCCGGCTCTGCAAGGACCACCGAGCGACGACATCTGCTACGCCACCCAGAACCGTCAGGTGGCCGTCAAGGCCATCGCGCGGGAGGCTGACATGGTGCTCGTCGTCGGATCCCCGAACTCCTCGAACTCCGTGCGACTCGTCGAGGTCGCCCTGGACGCCGGGGCCGTCGCCGCCCACCTGGTCGACGGCGCCGCCCATGCCGACGCGGCCTGGCTGGCTGGAGTGCGCACCGTCGGCGTCACCAGCGGTGCGTCGGTGCCCGACGAGCTCGTGGTCGACCTGATGGGCTGGTTGGCCGAGCACGGCTACAACACCGTCACGGAGGTGGAGTCGGCTGAGGAGCACCTGCAGTTCGCGCTGCCCCCGGAGCTTCGTCGGGACCTGCGGGCGCCGGCCTAGTCGCGCTTAGTCGCATAGCCCGGCTACTGCCGGGGCAGGTGGACGACGCCCACCGCAAACCGGGCGGCAACGATCCGGAGCAGGGCGATGCAGGCGGCTACGGCGGTGGCCGTGAGCAGTACCGGGGCCCCCAGGATCAGCGCCGTCATGAGTTCGAACACCTGACGGAGCAGCCATGAGTTCGTGGAGCCGTCGGACTGGACGGCCGCCGCACCCAGGGCGACCGCGACGTAGATCAGCGGCGGCATGATCACCGCCGCCAGCAGACCCTCCCGTCGGACCAGGGCGGCGGCCAGGGCGCAGCCGACGACAAACGCTATGGCGAACGTCGCCCGGAGCCCCTGACCGGTCAACACATCGATCGCGCCGCCGCCGATACCCGCACCCAGGGCCAGGGCGATCGCGCCGGAGACGGGCAACCCCCGCCAGCCGGCTGAGACCACGGCCGTTGGTCCCTGTGGAGGACCCGATCCGCCGCGTCCGCGCGGCGGCGGGATCGTCACGTCAGGGCCCCCGGGGATCACCGTGCGGGTTGTCGCTGGCCGGGACGCTCGCCGCTCCCGGTCTGCAATCACCTGGTCCTCCTCGCTGGGACGAGCCATCGGCGACTCGGGGCAGCAGAACCGCCACTGTTGGCCCCAACGCTAACCAGGGCGGACCTCATCAGGCGACAGGACGCCCCGATCGACCCCGACACTTGCGGAAGATTTCGCCGCATGCGGCGCGCGCCCTCGCACCAGACAGGACATATCGGTCGCCGGTCGGTCGCGGGTCGTCGCCGGTCGAGCCCGCACCCACCGTTTGGGGGCCGTCCCCGTCGCGGCCTATCCCGGCGCGGCATCGGCGTCACCGCCCGGAATCGAGGGCCGCAGCGCGATGACCTGATGGTCCTCGGGTTCGGTGAGCAGGGCCGGGGAACTCAACCGTCGCAGCGGTTCGTCGATGGGTTGCGGGCATTCGATGCTCGGCTCGCTGACGTGCAGCTGAGCAAGTCGGCGGCTCTGGGAGACGACATTGCGTTCCAGCGAGCCGAGCGACGCGTTGTAATGATCGACCGCGCCACCCAAAGCCCGGCCCAGCCGGTCGACGTGGCGGGCATAGGTGGCGAGTCGCTTGTGCAGTTCGCGGCCGACGTCGACCACTTCGCGCGCGCTGTCGGTCAACACGTCGTGCTGCCACTCCACCGCGATTGTCCGCAACGCGCTGATCAGGGTTGTCGGGGTCAGAATGTGGACCCGCTGCCGGAAGGCGTGGTCCAGCAGGGCCGGATCGCTCTCCAGCGCCGCCGACAGGAAGCTGTCGCCGGGGACGAAGAGGACGACGAATTCCGGGGTACCCGAGAACGCCGCCCAGTAGTCCTTGGCCGCCAGCCCGTCCACGTGGGTGCGGAGCTGGCGGGCGTGGGCGGCGAGCCGGTCGACCCTGGCCGGCCCGTCCGGCAACTCTGCGGCCTCAAGGAAGGCGGACAACGGCACTTTCGCGTCGACCACGATGCTGCGCGCGCCCGCCAGGCGGACCACCATGTCTGGGCGTACGACGCCGGCCGCGGTCCTCGCGGAACACTGCACGTCGAAGTCGCAGCGCTCCACCATCCCGGCGAGTTCGACGACTCGGCGCAGTTGCATCTCGCCCCACTGCCCGCGGGCCTGCGGCTTTCGCAGTGCGGTGAGCAACGCCCCGCTGGAATCCCGCAGCTGATCCGAGCTTGCCCGGACGAGCTCCATCTCGCGCAGCACGGCAGCGTGGGAGGCGGCACCGCGGCGTTCGCTGTCCACCAGCTGGCTCTCGACCTTGCCCAGGGTGTCCGACAGCGGGTCCACCAGCCGCGCCAGCTGGGAGCTGCCGTCTGCCAGCAGCTCGGCCCGTTCGGCCGCCCAGACGGTCGGCCTCCAGGACCGTCCGATGCCGACGCCGATGCCCATGCCGACGCCGAGCCCGACGATCAGCAGGCCGACGGCGAGGAGGAAGGTGAGCGGATCCATGTGGCGATAGTGGCGAGGGGGTAGGACAGTTCCGGGGGGGAACCGGTCCGCGGACCGGGAGCTAGACGGCGAAACGGATGTTCATCACGTCACCTTCGGCGACCAGGTAGTCCTTGCCTTCCACCCGCAGCCGGCCGGCCGCCTTGGCGGCCTCCCACGAGCCGACCCCGATGAGGTCGTGGTAGGACACCACCTCGGCGCGGATGAAGCCCCGCTGCAGGTCGGAGTGGATAGCGCCGGCGGCCTCTGGCGCGGTCGCGCCCCGGCGGATCTCCCACGCCCTGGACTCGTCCTCACCTGTGGTGAGGAAGGTGAGCAGGCCCAACATCCGGTACGCGGCGGCGATGACCGCCGGCAGCGCACCGACCGTCACCCCGAACTCGGCGAGCAGCTCCGCGGCGTCCCCCGGCGCCATTCCACCCACCTCGGCCTCCAGTCGAGCCGGCACCGCCAGCCCCTCACCGCCCTGCGGGTTGAAGGCGACCGCCAGCTCCGCGGCCAGACCCGCCTGCTGCCTGGCGGACTCGTCATCGGTGTTGAGCACCACCAGGGACGGCTTGAGCGTCAATGGCGCATAGTTCCGGAACAGCGCCAGCTCGGCGGCCTCCCAGCTCTCCGCCCGCAGCGGTCGGCCCGCCTCCAGCACCTGCGCGGCCCGATGGAGCAGGTCAGCCTCAGCCCGCGCCGCCTTGTCCCCGGATCGTCCCTTCTTTGTCGCGCGCTCGGCGGCGCCGCCAAGGGCCTGCAGATCGGCCAGGGCGAGTTCCAGCGCCACATCGGCGAGCTCGGCCTGGGGGTCGGCGTCCTCGCCGTAGGCCCGCGCCACGATCGCCAGCGCGTCAACCTCCCGCAGCGCGCCGAGGATCTGCGCGGACAGACCCGTGCCCCTGGCTAGGCCCGCCACGTCGACGAACTTCAGTTGGGCGTACACCGACTTGCGGGACTCGTGCAGATCGGCGAGCCGGTCCACCCGCTCATCGGGCACCGGTACCACAGCCACGTTCGCGCGACCGCCGCCGGAGGAGGCCCCGGCGTGGGTCAGGGCGTTGAAGAAGGTCGTCTTTCCCGAGTACGGCGCCCCCGTGATGCCCACCTGCTTCACGGGGCGGCCCGGAACGCCGAGGGGCCTCGAACATCCGCGGCGGGCGAGCGGCGGCGCCCGGGTCCGTCAGTCACCAGCGGTGCCGAGCCCTTCCGGTTCGGTCCGCGGCGGCCCCGGCTGCTCTGTTGGCGGCTGCTCTGCCGGCTGCTCGGTGGTCGCCGCGCCCTCCCCACCGCCGGGACCGGTCACCTTGAGGATCAGGTCGTCGATCCGGGATGCCAAGGCGACGTCGTACTCGGTGACGCCACCCGCCGAGTGCGTGGAAAGGGTGAACACGACGGCGCCCGGTGCGCGCTCCACATCCGGATGGTGGTTGAGCGCCGCCGCCGTCGCCGCCACGTCCGCCAGGAGCGCCTCTGCCGCGGCGTCCTCGAGCGCCACTGTCCGGCTAATCTGGTGGGCGTCCCCGGACCAGCCGGTGAGTGCGGTCAGGGCGTCGGCGACGAGGCCGTCGTCGAGCAGGGTCGGCATGGCGTCCTCCGTGCGGGGCGTGCGTCTGGGTCTGTCTGGTTCGCGACCAGTCTGCCCGACCCATCGTGTGGGAGCCGCCCGTGGTCGAGATGGGGGGGCGAGTGGTCGTCGGCGTGGCGCTGGTGGATTGGGCCGGGCGGGTGCCGTGCGTGCTCCTCGGTCGGCGTGCTGCTCCACCCGAGCTCGCCGGCTGCTGGGAGTTCCCGGGCGGCAAGGTCGAGGCCGGGGAGTCCGAGCAGGAGGGGTTGCGCCGGGAGTGTCGGGAGGAGCTGGGCGTCGAGGTCGTGCTGGGGGATCGGCTCGGACCCGACCTGGCGCTGCCCGCCGGGGCAGTCCTGCGAGTGTGGACCGGGCGGGCCGCCGGGGAGCCGGTGCCCCTGGCGCACAGCGAACTGCGCTGGGTCAGCGCCGCGGAGATGGAGGGTCTGGCGTGGCTCCCTGCGGACCGTCCGCTGGTCGCGGATCTGCGACGACTTCTCGCGCGGCGGGCCGCGGGGCCGGTCTAAGGGTGAGGCTCAGAGTGAGGTAGCCTGCCGTGAGCGGGTGCCGGCGCGGTGAACCTCTAAAGCATGTCGACAAATCCTGGGAGTCGGCGTGGTAGGACCGCGATCGGGCTGAGGAGCAGGAAGCCGGTGTGGGCTTCCAGGGTGGCCTCCCACTCCCACTGGCGGACCATGCGCCGGTTGCGGTTGATCCATGCGTGGGTGCGTT
>JADGOV010000100.1 GCA_017882785.1 Frankiaceae bacterium | reverse complement strand
GCACTCCGTCGACGTCCGGCAGCCCGAGGTCGAGGAGGATGAGGTCGGGGACGTGCTCCTCGAGAGCGCGCAGTGCGCCGGCCCCGGTTCGCTCCCAGGCGGGCTCGAAGCCGCCGCTGCCCAGAGCCTGCAGCAGCGAGGCTCCGATCGTGTTGTCATCCTCGACGATGAGGATGCGGTCCGCGGACATGCGCCCAGGCTAGGACCCTGCTTGTCGCAGGCCCGGCGCCTCAGCCGGCGCCGGGGAGCCGCTGCAGAATGCCGGTGACGGGGACCGTACCGTCGATTGCCCCGTAGGCGAGGCCACAACCGTCTCCGAGTCGCGCGGCGAGGAACCCGTCGGCTACGGGGCCCGGCACATGACGGAGCAGCAGACTCGCCTGCAGCAGGAGCGCCAGCCGTTCGGTGACGCGGCGGGCTCGACCCTCCGCCTGGCCCGGGTCGGCCAGCTCGCCCTCCAGTCCTCTCAGCGCTGCCCGGTAGGTGGCGGACTCTGTTCCGGCGGCTCGCAGCTCGTCGGAGATCGTCTCCAGGGCCAGCGGCTCCCGGGCTACGACGCGCAGCACGTCGAGCGCGTTGACGTTCCCGGAACCCTCCCAGATGCCGTACAGCGGGCTCTCCCGGAACAGCCTCGGCATGCCGGAGTCCTCGACGTAACCGTTCCCGCCGAGACACTCCAGCGCCTCGCCGATGAAGGCGACGGAACGCTTGCACACCCAGTACTTCCCGATCGCGGTCGCGACCCGGGCGAAGGCGCGTTCCCGCTCGTCGCCGCCTTCCGCCCGGTCGACGGCCCCGGCGACCCGCAGGCTCAGCGCGGTGGCCGCCTCGCTGTCCAGAGTGAGATCGGCCAGCACCGCACGCATGAGCGGCTTGTCGGCGAGCGGGGCGCCGAAGGCCCGCCGGTGCCGGGTGTGGTGTGCGGCCTGAGTCAGCGCGGCCCGCATCAGCCCAGCGGAGCCGACCATGCAGTCCAGGCGGGTCAGCGCGACCATCTGCAGGATGGTGTGCAGGCCCCGGCCCTCCTCGCCGAGGAGCACACCCACCGCGTCGGCGTACTCGATCTCGCCGGAGGCGTTCGAGCGGTTGCCGAGCTTGTGCTTGAGGCGCTGGAACCGCAGCCGGTTCTGGGTGCCGTCGGGCAGCAGCCGAGGCAGGAGGAAGCACGACAGCCCGCCCGGCGCCTGCGCGAGGGTGAAGAAGATGTCGCTCATCGGCGCCGAGGTGAACCACTTGTGGCCGCGCAGCACGTGCCCGTCCTCGACGGGTCGTGCGGTGGTGGTGGTCATCCGCAGGTCGGAGCCGCCCTGTTTCTCGGTCATGCTCATGCCGGCGATGACACCGCGTTTGGCTGTCATCGGTAGCGGGGCAGGGTCGTAGCTGCGGCTGGTGAGCAACGGCGCGAGCTGCGCGGTGAGTTGCGGATCGACGCGCAGAGCCGCCATCGCGGCGTAGGTCATCGTGATCGGGCAGATGTGGCCGGCCTCGCCCTGAACCCAGGCGAGGAGCCCGGCTGCCCTGGCGACGTGGGACCCGCTGCGCTGCGGCCCCCAGGTCAGGGCGCCGGCCAGACCTTCGCCTACGGCGACCCGCATCAGCGCATGCCAGGCGGGGTGGTGGTCGACGTGGTCGATGCGGTGGCCGTTGCGGTCGTGGGTGCGCAGCACCGGGACGTGTTCCTCGGCCTGCACTGCCCAGCGCTGTACCTGCTCGCTGCCGGCCAGTAGGCCCAGCCGCTGCAGGTCCTCGGCGTACCAGCCGGCGCCTTCCCGCCGCAGGCCGGCCAGCAGCGCCGGATCGTCGGCGACGTTCCAGGCGACCAGCGGCGGTACTTGGTTCTCGACGCGGTGGGTGGCTCCCGGATCGGTCGGCAGCGGCGGGAGCCGGAGCTGGCCGGCGGGTCCATCGGGCACAGTAGGAGTCAAGCCCAGTTCTCCCGGTACGGCCAGCCTCGGCCCGTCGCTCGGAACAGTGCAGCGGGTCTGCGACGGTCGCCACCGTGGGCGCTGCGGTGTCAGGTCATCCCGGTGACGCGCATCGTGATATTGAGTCGACCCGTGGCCAGCCCGCAGTCAGCGGGGGCCGTGCCGGGGTGGACCTTGGGGACACCGTGGAAGGCGAAGCGCGACGGCCCGCCGAAGACGAACAGGTCCCCGGAGGTGAGCTGGACGTCGGCGTACGGCTTAGCCCGGTTGACGGTGTTACCCAGCCGGAATACAGCCGCGTCCCCGATGCTCAACGACACGACGGGCTCGTCAGCCCGCTCGTCCTTGTCTTGGTGCATACCCATCCGAGCGGCCTCGTCGTAGTAGTTGATCAGAGCGGTGTCGGGGTGGTACCTGGTCGCCGCGGCCGAGTCGCGGTAGGCCTCGGCCAGACCCGCCCGACCGAGGTCGGCCAGCCAGTCCGGAAGTGGAGCGACCTGGCCACCGCCGGCGTCATCGGCGGTGCGGGTGTACCGGTAGGGCTGCCAGTGCCAACCGAGGCACACTGTGCGTACCGACATGAGGTGCCCGCCGGGCACGCGGGTCGCCCGGATGGGGACAGGCCCCGTAGCCCAGTCCCGGCAGGCCTCGACCAGCATGCGTTGTTGGGAAAGGCTGAGCCAGCCCGGCACGTGGACCGCGCCGGCGGCCACCTCCCGCCGGGGGTAGATCAACGGCAGGGGTTCGGACACGACGCGCCCCCCGATCGCTGATGCACGTTCCCCGTGCCGATCATGCTGGTTCGGGCCTTGTCGCCGACCCGGGAACGCCCGTTTCAGCATGATCGGCGCGGAGGGCCTCCAGGCTCAACAGAGACCGCTTCGCGTCGGTGCCGCCGGCGTACTGCCCGAGGGTCCCGTCGCTGCGCACCACGCGGTGGCACGGCACCACAACGGGCAGTGGGTTGGTCGCGCAGGCCGTCCCGGCGGCGCGTACCGCCCGGGGGTTGCCCGCCGCCGCCGCGACTGCCGCGTAGCTGGTCGTCGTCCCGTACGCGATGTCCGTCAGGTGGACCAGCACCGTACGCCGGAAGCCGGCGGACAACCGCAAGTCCAGTGCCAGGTCGAACCCGACGCGCCGACCGGCGAAGTACTCCTCGATCTCCCGCGCGGCCACGTCGAGGCGGGCCGGGGCGCGCAGCACCCGGGGGCTGATCTGGCGGGCCAGCTGGGCCAGCACCCGGTCGTGGTCTTCACGGGCGTACGCCACCCGCACCAGGCCTTCCCCGGTCGCCGCCAGCAGCAGCGGGCCGAGCGGGGAGTCGACGGTGCGGTAGGCCACGTCGAGGAGTCCCGCCTCGGCGGCGGACCCGGCCAGCCGGGCGTGTAGCCGGCGCTCGGCGTCGGCGTCGACCTCGGGCAGCGCGGCGAACAGGGCGCTGTCAGTCGCTTCTGGTGATGTCGTCATCCTCGGTCTCCTTCGACGTCCTCAGGCTCGGGTGTCAGGTTCTGGTGTCAGGTACGCGCGGCGTAGCGCGGCAATGCCGTCGGCGGCCGCCCGACGCGCGGCCTGCGGTGTGCCGCCGAGGATGGTGGCGACGTCGGCGTACGGGAGGCCGCCGAGGTAGTGGTACGCCACGGTCTGGCGCTGTCTGAGCGGCAACGCCTTCAGCGCAGCCCAGAGATCGGACTCCCACCCCCCAGGGCCGCCACTACCGGTCGACGCCAGCTCCGGCAGGTCGCCGGTGGGCACTGCGCGGCGAGACTGGCCGCGCACCTGGTCGACGGCCTTGCGATGGGCGATGGTCACGAGCCAGGCTTCGACGTTGCTGCCCGCGGGAAGCGTCGGGTAGGCCTGAAGCGCGGACAGGAACGTCTCCGACCAGGCATCGTCGGCGGCCGTGGGGCCGACCACGGCGCGACACACCCGCAGCACTCTCGGGCCGTGGCGCTGAACGATCGCCTCGAAGGGTTCCTGGTTCACACTGAACAAACGCGCCAGGCCCTCCTGATGTGAGGTCGTTTCTCAGCGGAGACTGAGTGCCTCCAGCACCGGCACGACCTCGGCCGGCGAGGGCAAGGCGGCTATCTCGGCCTGCAGTCCGCGGGCTGCGGCGCGCTCGGGCCCGTCGGTCAACACGGCCTCTACCGCGGCCGCGACCGCGGAGGGGGTCATCTCCTCGCCGAGTAGGCACCGGCCCACTCCGGATCCGGCCACGGTCTGCCCGTTGATGTACTGGTCAGCGCCCTGTGGCAGGACCACCTGCGGCAGTCCCCAGCCCAGCGCCCCGAGCAGCGTGCCGGCGCCGCCGTGGGAGACAACGGCGTCGACGTATGGCAGGACCATCGTCTGGGGGACGAAGCGTTCCACGTGGATCCGAGCGGAAGGCTCGCCGAGCAGGCTAGGTTCGCCTTTCGGTCCGACGGTGACCAGGACGTCGACGTCGAGTTGGGCCAACCCGGCCAGCGCCGCCCGGAGGGCATCCACCGCGCCGAAGGAGACGGTTCCCAGTGTGAGGTAGACCCGGGGGCGCCGACGCGGCTGCTGGAGCCAGTCGGGGGTGTTCCCTAGCGGCTCACTCCACGGCTGCGGGCGGATCGGAATGCGTGCCGGCGGCGTCCCGGCGACCGGATCCTGCAACGAGGGGGGCCACAGATCGAGATAGCCTCTGGCGAGCACACCCGTGGCAGTCGGCGGGTGACTCCCGCGTGTCTCCCATATCTGCGCTTGTCGCTGTAGTGCGGCGGCATGCAAGGCGGCCGGTAACATGCTCCACTGGCCGAGGGCGTGCGCGAACGACGGGATGCCGGCCACGTCGGCGGCAACACCTACCCCGACATTGGTGACCTCATAGATCACCAGGTCGGGGCGGAGCTGCTGGATAAGCGGCAGCATCAGCTCGGCAACCCGCCCGGCGGTGACGTCGGCGAACATCTCCAGCGCGAACCGCCAGCGCTCGGAAGAGGGTAGCTGGAGCAGGTCCGGATGTCGGGCGGCCGTCTCGCGCTCGGCCCAGCTCAGCGTGGCGTTCGCAGGAAAGGCGCCGATCAGTGGTGAGCCCATCCGGTCGGCGAACTCCTCGCCGGTCGCCATCACGACGTCGTGGCCCTGTTCCTGGCAGGCGAGCATGAGCGGCATGAGGGGGTAGAGGTGCCCGTACGCCGGCAGGCTCGAGAACAGGACGCGCATCGACCCACGCTAGCCGGGCCGAGACAGGCGACAATGACAGCGTGCCGGAACTGCCCGAGGTCGAAGCGCTTGCCGACTTCCTGCGGGGCAGCGCTGTGGGCCGGACCGTCACCCGGGTCGACCTCGTTGCCATCAGCGCGCTCAAGACCTTCGATCCGCCGGTTTCCGCGCTGCCGGGGCTGACCGTGACCGGTGTGGGTCGACACGGCAAGTTCCTCGACCTCGACGTCGACGGCCTGCACCTCGTCGTGCACCTGGCCCGGGCCGGCTGGTTGCACTGGCGGGCTGCACTGCCTCCTGCGCCGCCGCGTCCCGGCAAAGGTCCGCTCGCGGCCCGCGTGCACCTCGATGACGGGTCCGGATTCGACCTGACCGAGGCCGGCACCCAGAAGCGGCTGGCTGTCTACGTGGTCCGTGCGGCCGCTGAGGTGCCGGGCGTGGCCCGACTCGGCACCGACCCACTGAGCCCGCCGTTCGACGAGAACGCGCTGGCCGCCCTGCTTCGCGCCGCCGGCCGGGCCCAGATCAAGGGCGTGCTGACGGATCAGAGCGTGCTGGCCGGTGTCGGCAATGCCTACTCCGACGAGGTGTTGCACGCCGCTTGCCTCTCGCCGTTCAAGCCGGCCTCATCGCTGACGGCGCAGGACGTGGGCCGGCTGCACGCCGCCCTGGTGGGCATCCTGGGGGAAGCGGTCGAGCGGGCCCGCGGGATGGCAGCGGGCGAGCTGAAGGCGGAGAAGAAACTCAGGCTGCAGGTGCACGGCCGGGCCGGGCTCCCCTGCCCAGTGTGCGGCGACACCATCCGGGAAGTCTCCTTCGCCGACAAGGCCCTGCAGTACTGCCCCACCTGCCAGACCGGCGGCAAGCCGTTGGCCGACCGTCGACTGTCCCGGTTGCTGAAGTAGCCCGACGCCTACCTCCAGGAGCCGAATGAGCTCCGGGCGGCGTAGCTGACGAGTCGGTCCACGCCCTCCGCCAGCACGTCTGGTCTCTTGCAGAAGGCGAAGCGGACGTAGGGTCGGCCCGCGTCCGCGTCGTCATAGAACACGGCGGTGGGGATCGCCGCGACACCGGCCTCCCGGGGCAGGGCACGGGCGAAGGCGGTGCCGTCCGTGACGCCGATGCTGCGGACGTCGGCGTTGATGAAGTAGGTGCCGGCCGGCCGGTGCACGGCCAGCCCGACAGCGGCGAGGCCGTCGGCCAGCAGATCCCGACGCTGCTGCAGCGAGATCCTGGACTGCTCCACCCAGCCCAGCTCGCTGCCCAGCGCGTACGCCACAGCCGCCTGGAACGGTCCACTCGCGGTGAAGGTGAGGAACTGTTTGACCGTGGTCACGGCCTGCACCAGTTCCGCCGGCGCGCAGACCCAGCCGATCTTCCAGCCGGTCGCCGAGAAGGTCTTGCCTGCCGAGGAGATGGACACGGTCCTTGACCGCATTCCCGGGAAGGTGGCCAGCGGGATGTGGTCGGCACCGTCATAGGTCACGTGCTCGTACACCTCGTCGGTGATCGCGATCAGGTCATGTTCCTGGCAGACCTGCGCGACCTGTGCCAGTTCCTCGCGGGTCAGCACCGTCCCGGTGGGATTGTGCGGGCTGTTCAGCAGCAGCAGCCGCGTCCGAGCGGTGACCGCGGCCCGCAGTTGCGCCGGGTCGAAGGTGAACCGACCCCCCGGCCCGACGGGGCGCAGCGTGACCGGGCGTCGGACGCCCCCGGCCAGCGCGATCGCCGCGGCGTAGGAGTCGTAGAAGGGCTCGAAGACGACGACCTCGTCACCCGCCTCGCACAGCGCCAGCATCGTCGCGCTGATCGCCTCGGTCGCTCCGACGGTGATCAGCACCTCGCTGGCCGGGTCGTACTGCAGCCCGTACCGGCCGACCCGGTGCGCGGCCACCGCGTCGCGCAACACTGGCAGGCCGGGACCGGGCGGGTACTGGTTGAGCCCCTCGCGGATGGCCTGCCGGGCGCGATCAAGCATGCCGGTCGGTCCGTCGGTGTCCGGGAAGCCCTGCCCCAGGTTGACCGCACCGGTCTCGAGGGCCAGCGCAGTGATCTCAGCAAAGATCGTCGTGCCGAAACCGCGCATCCTGCTGACCAGCTGGGCCGTCATGAGCCGAGGCTAGGTCACCGCGGCGGCGCGAGCCTGGTCGCTGAGCGGGAGAATGCGGCCATGAGAGTTGCGGTGGTCCAGTTCGCCGCCGGTGCGGTCAAGTCGGCCAACCTGGCCAGGCTGAGGGAGTTGGTCAGCCGAGCAGCGGAGGACGGCGCGGAGCTCATCGTGGCGCCGGAGGCGGCGATGCTCCCCTTCGGCCGACCCGAAGACCCCCTGGCTGCGGCTGCCGAGACCCTCCGCGGCCCGTTCGTCACAGGTCTGGGCGAGGTCGCGGCGGCCCGGAACGTGACGGTGCTCGCCGGCATGTTCGAAACCGTGCCGGGGGACCCGTCCCGCGCGTTCAACACCGTCGTGGCTCTCGGCCCGGGCGGGTTGCTGGGGCGTTATCGCAAGCTCCACCTCTTCGACGCGCTGGGCTGGGCCGAGTCGGACAGGCTCGTCCCGGGGGAGTTCGACGGCACGGAGTTGTTGGCGTTCGACTGCGGGGAACTGCGGATCGGTGTCCTGACGTGCTACGACGTGCGTTTCCCGGAGTTGACCCGGGTGCTGGTGGATCAGGGGGTGACGGTGTTCGCACTGCCCGCGGCCTGGGTGGCGGGCCCGGGCAAGGAGGACCAGTGGGCGACGCTGGTGCGGGCCCGGGCCATCGAGAGCACCTGCTACATCGTGGCGGCCGACCAGTGTGCTCCGACGTACGCCGGCACCAGCATGATCGTGGATCCGCTGGGGGTGCCCCTAGCACAGGCGTCGTACGGTGAGGGCATCGCGATCGGGGAGGTATCCGCGGCCAGAGTGGCCGCGGTCCGACGGCAGATGCCGTCGCTGCGGCACCGGCGCTTCCGGGTCCAGCCTGGGGACCCCGCGGTGTCGAGCGGGCGGTGAGATCCGTGAGCGGTTGGTGAGATCCGTGAGCGGTTGGTGAGAATGGCGCGTGGAGTTCTGCCGACCGTCCCCTCGCCTGTGGACCGCCAGATTGATCGTCTGGAGCGCGGCGAGTGCGGTCACGCTGCCGGTCGCGATCGTCCTCTCCTGGCTGCTCGCGGGGCCCTACGTTGCCGCTGGCGTCGGCCTCGCCTGCGGGCTGCTCGCGCTCTCCTGGTTGGCGATGTTGCACAGGCGCTACCGGTCGTGGGGTTACCTGGAGCGGGAGGATGACCTGCTGATCCGTCGTGGCGTGATGGTGCGGCGGCTCTCGGTGGTGCCCTATGGCCGCATGCAGTTCCTCGACGTCACCGCCGGTCCGGTGGACCGCTGGCTGGGCCTGGCCACTGTGCAGCTGCACACCGCCGCGGCCGCCACCGACGCCCAGATCCCCGGGTTGACCAGCAAGGACGCGCAGGAGCTGCGCGACCGGCTGGCAACCCTCGGCGAGGCTCGGGCCGCTGGCCTGTGACCCTTGACCTGACTGGCGGCGAGACCCGGCCGTGGACCCGCCTGCATCCACTGTCACCGGTGCTGCACTTCGCCAGGGCGCTCACCCTCATCGCGGTGGTGCTCCTTCCCCGGCTGGCGAATCCCCTCGACGTCGGTTCCGGTTTGCCTTGGCCGGAGTTGATCGGCGGTGCCATCTTGGTGCTGGCCGGTCTGGTGTCCTGGCTGGTTACCCGCTGGCGGGTGGACCGGGGCGAGCTGCAGATCGAGACCGGGCTGATCCGCAGGCAGTCGATTCGGGTGCCGCTGCGTCGCGTACAGGCCATCGACGTGGTCCGCCCGCTGCTCGGACGCATCCTCGGGCTGGCCGAGTTGCGCATCGTGCTCGCCGGGAGCGGCCGGAGCCACACGCGGTTGGCCTACCTGACCGAGGAGCACGCCCACCAGGTTCGCGCCGAGCTCCTGGCTCTGGCTGCCGGACTTGCCGGCGACACGCCGGTTCCGCCGGAGCGGCCGATCCTCGCGGTCGACACGTCCACGCTGCTCGCGGCCACCGCCTGCAGCGCATCGGCGGTAGCCGGCGCCGCGGTTGCCATCGGCGTGGGCGTTGCCGCCGTGGTCACCGCTCGCCCGGTGCTCGTGCTCGCACTGTCCTGGCCGGTGCTCCTCATCGCTGGTGGCGCGGCGTGGCGGGTGCTCAACACCGAGTACGGGTTCGTCGTCGCCGAGGCGCCGGACGGCCTTCGGCTGCGCAGCGGTCTGTTGCAGACCCGAGCCGAGACGGTGCCGCGTGGCCGCGTTCAGGCGGTGCGCTGGATCTCGCCGGTCCTGTGGCGGCCCTTCGGCTGGCAACGCTTGGAGATCGACGTCGCCCGCCAGCGGCAAGGCCACGGAGGCGACGCCGACAGCGGCGCATTGACCCGGGCCCTGCTGCCCGTCGGCACTCGAGAAGACGCCGAAGCGCTGCTCGTTCGGGTGCTGCCCGCGGCCACCATCAGCCCACCGCCAGATGCCCGCCCGCCACGGCGCGCGCGCCTACGGGCTCCGTTGAGCTATCACAACCTCGCGGTCTGGTACGACGAGCGTTACGTCTGGACGCGTACCGGTCGGCTGCGGCCGACAGTGACGGTCGTGCCCCTGGAGAAGGTCCAAAGCTTGCGGCGGATACAGGGGCCGGTGCAGCGCCGGCTCCGGTTGGCCACCCTGCACGTCGACACTGCCGGGCGACGGTGGCATGCGGTCGCCTACGCCCGGGACGACAGCGAGGCCACCGCGCTACTCCACCGGTTGACGGACCTGTCTCGTGCGGCCCGCCGCTCACCGCGGGCGCCCGTCGGCGCGGGAGCCGCCGGAATACGTCCCAGTCAC
>JADGOV010000217.1 GCA_017882785.1 Frankiaceae bacterium | reverse complement strand
GGTCCGCCAGCACCTGGGCCACATCGTGGACGATCCTCGCGACGCGCTCGCCCAGAACGGCATGGCCCGGGCGAGCATGTCCGCCGGCATCGCCTTCACAAACGCCATCCTGGGGGCCACCCACGCGATCTCTCACCAGCTCGGTGGTGCCTTGGACCTGCCGCACGGCGTGCTCAACGCGCTGCTGCTACCCCACGTCGTGCGGTTCAACGCGGCCGAGTTCCCGGACAAGTTCCGGCCGATCGCGGGGGCACTGGGCGCCGACGCCGCCCGCATGTCGGTGACCGACGTGGCCGACTTCATCGCCGAGGCCGTGATCGAACTGTCCACGTGTCTCGGTGTGCCGCAGCGGCTGCGGGACCTGCAGGTACCGCTGGCCGAACTGCCCTTGTATGCCGAGACGGCGCTGCGCGATGCGTGCATGGCGGCCAACCCGCGAGCGGTGACGAAGGACGATGTCCTGTCCCTGCTCCAAGCTGCCTACTGACGCCGAGTCGACATAGTGCCCGAGAAGCGGAACCCTGACCTGGACGTCCTGGCCCGGCTGACCGGCGTTCGCAGCTCCAAGCTGTCGTTCTACCGGCAGTACCGCCGCACGGTCACCAGTCTCGACCGCAGCATCCGGGCTCTGGCCTCCGCGTCGACGGCGCTGACCGCGATCAGTGCCGGACCCGTGCGACTGGTCGAGGAGTTCCTGCCAGCGGTGGTGGAGACGATGAGGGCCGACTGGGCCGCCGTCCTCGCCGAACATCCGGCTTTCCCGCAAGGGCTCTATGTGCGGGCGGCCACGCCGAGTGGCCTCCTCGCCGAGCCGGACCTCCCGGAGGGCCTGCCGGCGGAGATCGTCTCTCTGCTTCAGACGGAGCAGACGGAGGCGGGGGGCCGGCGGTCCGAACCGGGTATGCCGGCCCGGCGCCGCGTACCGCTGCGCTGGGCGCAGGACGGCTGGGGGTGGCTGATCATCGCGGCCCCCCCCGAGCGGACGGCGGACGATACCGAAGAGGCCATTCTGGCCACGCTGGCCAATCAGCTGGTCACCGCCGTGCAAGTGACCTACCTGCTCGCCGAGGGCGAGCGGCTCCGGGCGGCTGCGACCGCAGCCTACGACGAGGTGAGCGCGCACGCCCGGGAGCTCGTCGGCACCAACCGCCAGCTCCGGTTGGCCCGGTCCGCGCTGGCCCGCGCACGGGAGAAGGAGGTGGTCGAGGCCGAGCGTGAACGTCTGGCGCGCGAGTTGCACGACAGCGTCGCCCAGCGGGTGCTGGCGATCGGCTTGGCCTTGGAGTGGTGCCGTGGGGTGGCCGACGACCCCGCACTGCAGACTCGGCTGGGCGAGACCCAGGAACTCGCCCGCGGCACCGTCGAAACCATCCGCAACGCCATCTTCGAACTCTCCGCGGTGGAGGACCGCCAGCTCGGCGGGCTGCTGCCCTCCATGCGGGCGATCGTCACCCAGCTGCCGCCCGACGGCCCGGAGGTGACCGTGCACCGGGTGGGCACACCGGTGGAGCTGGCCCTGGCCACCGAACGCACCTTGCTCATCGTCCTGCGGGAAGCCTTGTTCAACGTGGTTCTGCACTCCGGTGCCACCCGGGCGCGGGTCCGGGTCACGTACGCCCTCGATGCGGTGGCACTCAGCGTCACCGACAACGGGCACGGGACTCCCGATCAGCTGTACCAGCACCTGCACGAGGCTCTTCGCTCGCGCAGTGGCTACCACCGCGGCCTGTCGTTCGTCTACGGACGCATCCGCGAGCTCGGCGGAAGCTTGGAGGTCTCGGCGGCGACCGGCGGTGGAGTGCGTCTCACCGTCCGCATTCCGCTCGAGGAGAGACCGGAACCCTGATGTACCCACAGCCGCCCGAGCTTGAAGCCAACCCGACCCAGCCGCCGGCTCGGATCCGGCTCCTCATCGTCGATGACCACACCATTTTCCGGCAGGGACTCCGCTCGATGCTGGACCGGGAACCCACAGTGGACGTGGTGGGCGAGGCGGCGACGCCGGATGAGGCGGTGGCCGCGGTGGCCGCGAGTCATCCGGACATCGTGCTGCTCGACCTGCGCCTCGGCGGTGACTCGGAGGCCGAGGGTCTCACACTGTGCGAGACAATCACGAGGCGGTTCCCGCTGGTCGGCGTGCTGGTGGTGACCACCTTTCTCACCGATCGGCTGGTCACCGACGCCATCCGCAAGGGCGCGAAGGGTTACGTCCTCAAGGATGTCGACGCAGTCCAACTCCTCCAGAGCATCGCCGCGGTCCGGCGCGGGGAGAGTGCGTTCGACAGCCATGCGGCAGCCGTAGTGGTGCGCACGCTGTCCCAGCGATCCAACCCGCCCGCCGGCGCCACGCTGACCGCCCGGGAAAGGGAGATCCTGCAACTGGTGGCGCAGGGGCTGTCCAACCGTGAGATCGGCGCCAGGCTTTACATCAGCGAGACCACGGTGAAGTTCCACGTGCACAACGTGATGGACAAGATGAAGGTCCGGCGGCGTGCCGAGCTGGTATTCCAGGCCGGCCGCCTCGGCCTGCTCTGACCCCGGGCCCAGAGGAGCCCGCCGGTGTCACAGTGTCACCCTGTCGTTGCCTATCCGAATGGGCAGGGAAAGGCGAGGAGATCCGGTGTGCAATGGGTCAGTTTCTGGACCGCCCACTACCGGCTCTCGCGGTGCGTACCTAGCGTGCCAATAGACAACGATGCCAGAAGGGAATCTGACATGACCGTGTACGCAGCACCTGGTCAGCCAGGCAGCCTCGCCTCCTTCCAGTCACGCTATGACCACTGGATCGGCGGGGAGTACGTACCGCCCGC
>JADGOV010000040.1 GCA_017882785.1 Frankiaceae bacterium | reverse complement strand
CAACCTGGCTGTCAAACCGCTCGGCCGTCGCAGGCGCCCCGACCGCGTCGGCGATGAGGTGCCCGTCGCTCGCCACGTGCGGATGCCGGGGTCCCGCTCATTTCCGTCCGGGCACGCCGCTTCGGCGTTCGCCTTCTCGGCCGGGGTCGGCAGGGTCCTGCCGGCAGTGGCCGTGCCCCTCCATCTGCTCGCGGCGGTCGTCGGCTATTCGCGTGTCCACACTGGTGTGCACTATCCCGGCGACGTGATCGCCGGTGCGCTGATGGGCACCACGACGGCCCAACTCACCACCCATCTGCTCGACGCCAGGCGAGCCGGCGGCAGCCGGACGTGATCGTCGAGCGCCCGCCGTGACGCACCCGGTCCCGCCTCCGACAACTCCGCGGTGACCCCGTAGCGTGTCCAGGTCTGAGGTGCCGGCCGGCGGCCAGTTCGTTGCCGGCCCCGCCCGAGCTCACCGCGGAGAGGAGCATCCCATGCCCGATGTGGAGATCAAGAGGAAGGTTCGGCTGTCGAGGGAGGAGGCCGCGCAGCGCCTCATCGCCATCGGGAACGCCCTGGCAGACTCCTCCACGACGCGGCTGCACTTCGACGGTGACTCGATCCAGTTCACCGTCGCAGACCAGGTGGACTGGGAGTTCGAGCTGGAGGTCGAGGGCAACGAGACGGAGCTGGAGATCGAGTTGAAGTGGTCGGACGCGTCGCCCGCCGAGACCACGGCGGCAGAATCGTGATCGCGAAGGAGGCTGGTCGGCGATGACCGGCCCTGAGTCGACCCCGCGGACGGACCGTGCAGCGGGAGCGAACCTGCCGCCGATCCCGGGCGAGCGAATGGCGCGTCAGATCGAGGACGCCACGGAGTCGGCCGTCGATGAGGACGCCGACCTCGAGAGCAACGAGTTGCACGCCAGCGGCCGAACCTGCGCTCGCTGCGGAGCCGCCATCCGCGCCGGCGAGGACGTGCGCCGGACTGCGGCCGGCCTCTACCAGCACGAGGTCTGCCCGTTGCGGTAGTCAGCGACCTCAATCGGCAACGGCCACGCCCAGCGCGATGAGGTCCTCGGGGTGCAGCCACGTGTCTTCCAGGGTGAACCCCCCGGCCTCGACGATCGCGTCCCGAAGCGGGATAGCCCAGCGATGCTCGATCAGGGCGACCGCGGCCGCGGTCCCGGGCGGAATCGCGTCTGCCGCGTACCAGATCTCATCGTCGAGGGAGGTTGTCGCGCCGAGGTCCGCGCCGACCTCGGCCCCCACCTCGGCCCCCTCTGTCCCATCCGCGCCGAAACCGATCAGTGCGCCGGCGATCGCGCCGAGTTCGGCGGACTCCCCGGCGGAGAGATCGCTGGTCTGCAGCCTGGCGAGGTCGCCGTCCTCGTCCTTGACCACGACCACCAGGTCGACGAGCCGGACGATGTCGGCCTCCCGCAGTCGGGTCAACTCGGCCAGGATCTTGCCCTGGAAGTTGTTGCCCTCGAAGCCGAGGACGAGAACCTGCACAGGACCGAATGTCATTGTCGTCAGCTCTTTCTGGACTGTGGGATGAGCACGGGACGAGCGCGTCAGCTACCGAGGATCTTCGACTTCTGGGCGTCGAACTCGTCCTGGGTCAGGACGTTCGCGTCCAGCAGCGACTTGAGCTTCGTCAGCTGATCGACAACGGACTCCTGCGGCGCCTCGGCGGGGGGAGCAGCCGGCGCCGGCGGCGGAGCGGCATCGGAGCCCTGCTGGGTGTCCGAGATGGCCGCGTCCTGCTCCTCCTCGTGAGTCCGACCCTGTTGGACCTTCTTGCCGGCGTAGTACGCAGTACCCCCCACCATGGCGGCCCGCATCAGTGGACGTCGTCGTCGCAACATGCTGTTCCTTTCATCGTGTGGTCCTTATCGTATTTCGGCATCGTATTTCGGCAGGCCCTTCAGCCTGTCAGACGGCGGATCGCGTCCGGTTGGATGATCAAGCAAGAGCCGCCGTGCCCTCATCCGGGGTGCCAATGGCGATCAATGTCGACATGCTGATCCTTCCTTGCCGCTCGTACGCACCGTCTCCGGGCCACTCTCCCAGCGCACGAAGCGTACCCACTCACCCGTGGCGGAGGATACGCACGCGGACGGGTCGGGGCCACGCTGTCGGGACGAGAGTCCCTTATCGAGGAGCCGCGACGGTGTCCGAGGAAGAGCCGCAGACGGACCCACTGACTGAGGAGGAGCGCGCCGAACTGGCCCGGCTGCGGAGGCAGGTCGACGATCTCCAGGGGGCACCTGGCGCGCCGCTGCCCTCGCGACCACCGAAGCACAGGCTGCGCACGACCACGGCCACCGTCCTGATCGTCATCGCTTGCCTGCTGGCGCCGCTGTCGGTGGTGGCGGTCTGGGCCCGCAGCCAGGTCAACGACACCAACCGATACGTCGCCACGGTGGCACCCCTCGCCCACAATCCGGCGGTGCAGAAGGCAGTCGCGGACGACATCACCAACGAGATCTTCGCCGACATCGACGTCAACACGCTGACCAGCGAGGCCCTGTCGGCCCTGACCAAGACCGGGCTGCCGCCGGAGCTGGCCAACCAGCTGCAGGGACTCAGCAGCCCGATCGCGAACGGGGTGAAGGGATTCACCGGTAGCCAGATCGAGAAGATCGTGGCCAGCGCCGCGTTCGCCACCGCCTGGGAGCAGGCCAACCGGGCCGCGCACGAGGCGTTGGTCACCGCCCTCACCGGCAAGGGAAACGGCTCCGTGACGGTGAAGAACGGCACTGTCACGCTCAACCTCGGCCCCTTCATCGGGCAGGTCAAGCAGCGCCTGGAGGCTCAGGGCTTCGGTCTGGCGAGCAAGATCCCGACGGTGAACAAGTCGTTCGTCATCTTCCAGTCCAAGGACGTCAGCAAGATCCAACGAGGGTACCGCCTGCTCAACACGCTGGGAATCTGGCTTCCGATCCTCGTCCTGCTGCTGCTCGGCGCCGGCATCGTCGCCGCAACCAACCGCCGTCGGGGCTTCATCGCCGCGGGTCTCGGCCTGGCCGGCGGCATGCTGCTCCTCGGCCTCGCCCTCGCGCTCATCCGGCCGGTCTACCTCAACGCCGTCCCGGCGGACTCCCTGCCGCCCGACGCGGCAGCTGCCGTGTACGACGCCTTGCTGAAGTTCCTCCGCGTCGCTCTGCGGACGGTGCTGCTCTTCGGCCTCATCGTGGCCGCCGGCGCGTTCTTCACCGGTCCCGCCGTCGCCGCGACCCGGACCCGCGCCGGTCTCTCCCACGGCATCGGCTGGCTGCGTGGCGGTGCCGAGCAGGCCGGCCTGCGGACCGGCCCCGTCGGCACCTGGGTGTACGCCCACAAGCATCCGCTGCGGATCGCCGCGGTGATCGCTGCCGCGCTGCCGCTGGCGTTCTGGGCGCACCCCGGCCCGGGCGGGGTCATCCTTCTTGCCGTCTTGCTCCTCGTCGCCCTCGCCGTCATCGAGTTTCTCGGCCGCCCGCCGGAGCGGACATCGCCCGCAGCGCCAGCTTCGGCCGAGTAGTCGCCGTCAGGAACCCGGGGCCAGGACCTCGGGTGCCGGCCGGCTGTGGTGGACGATCGTGGCACCTACCAGGGCGCCACCGAGCATGACCACACAGAAGCCGATGAGGAACGAGAGCAGCGCGAAGACGACGCCGATCGGGCCGTACTCCCTGGAGCCGGACGTAATGGAGGAGGAGAGGAACAGGGCCGTGTAGGCGTGCAGGCCGAACAGCCCCACTGTGGTGGCCAGGGCTCCCGGCAGCAGGGCCCGCCAGCCGAGGCGCCCACCGAGTAGGAAGTACTGCGTCCACCACATGTACAACGCGATCAGCGGGGCCGAGATCACGCCGATCGCGACGCGGCGGGGCGCGCTGCTCGCCAGCGTGCTGCTGCCGAGCAGCACGTCACTCGCCGCCACGAACGAGGCCAGCCAGGCGGCGGGCCGCCACGACAGGCGGCGAGCCGTGGTGGGCAGCATCCACACCAGTTCATAGCCCTTCTGCAGCGCCCTGGGCCAGGACAACGCGGCCAGGACAACGAGCAGGGCGCCGATCCCGGTGGTGGCCGAGCGCACCGTGGCGCTGCCGGCGAACAGGTGCTGCACCTCGACCTCTGCCCGGTCGGAGAGCCCGAGGCGCCGGACGAGCCGGGAAGCGACGCTGTGCCGCGAGCCGAGCGGGGACACCGCCTGGACAGTGATCAGCATGGGCACGAGCACCATGAACGCGAGCGCAGCGAGAATCAGAGCCTGGTTCACCAGGTCGATCTCGCGGACGCGCCGCAGACCGTGACCGGCCAGAGTGACGTCGAAGCGACCGCGCCGGTCGGCGTACCCAGCGAGCATCCGCGCTTGCAGCGACCGGCCGCGAGCCTCCGCTGCGGGTTCGCCCGCAGGCGAAGGTCCGCTAACCCCCGTCGGCGCACCGTTCGGCGGAGCCGTATTCGGGTCCGCCGGATCCATGGCGCCACGCTCCTTCTGCCCGGCTGGGACGCCGGTATGGTCCGGTGCGCGACGGCGGGCACCCCGCACCGTACGGCACATAGCCCGGCAGGCCGGACCTCATCCCACCCGTGCGATGTGCAGGGTCCGGACCCGGACGAGTATCGCTGCGGTGACGACCATCGAAGGCCTCCGCGCACCGGAGGTCGCCGGCCGGTCGCGAGCCCGGTTCCGGTTCGGCTGGCGTGAGCTGCGGGGCTGGCGACTGACCTGGTCCCAGGCGCGCCGGCTACTCGTCAGCCTGATCCTGGGGTGGGCGGCGTTGGCACTGACGATCAGCGTCCTGCCCGGGGTCTCGGCCTCCACCCACTGGGACGTGCTGCTCGCGGCTGCCTTGGTCGGCGTCGTGGCCGCGGCGCTGCGGCCGGTTCTGACCTCCTTCGCCCTCCTGCTCGGCTGGGTCGGCGTGCTCATCGCCGGCGTGTTCGCGCAGGCCGGGCTGTTCTATCTCGCCCTCATACTGAGCCCGGGCATCCGGGTCGCGGGCTTCTGGGACGCGTTCTGGGCCTCGTGGCTGTACGCCGTGCTCATCGGTCTGGGCAACTGGTTCGTCAGTGCGGGCGACGAAACGGCCTTCCTCAGCCACGTCATCCGGCATGCGGGAGGGTCCGGCCCGCGAGCCGGGTCCGACGACCCGACCCCCACCCCCGGAATGGTCGTCGTGCAGATCGACGGGCTTTCCGCCCCGCTGCTGCGCTGGGCGGTGCGCTCGGGCGACCTGCCCACGCTGAGCCGGTGGGTCCGCTCCGGCTCGCACACGTTGGCCGACTGGCACGCCACCCTGCCCTCGACCACCCCCGCCAGCCAGGCCGGGCTGCTGCACGGCGCCAGCGCGGCCATCCCGGCGTTCCGCTGGTATGAGAAGGACAGTGGCCGGCTGCTCGTCGCCAGCCGGCCGGCCGACGCCAAGGTCATCCAAGAGCGGCTCTCCGACGGGGCCGGACTCTTGGCGGACGGCGGCGTCAGCGTGTCCAATATCTTCTCCGGTGACGCGCCGACGGCGCTGCTGACCATGAGCGGACTCGCCGGGGGGGTACGTGACGTCACCCACCGCCGCGGGCCGTCGCGGAACTTCGCGTCCTTCCTGATCACCCCCTACGGCCTGGTCCGTTCCCTGACGTTGACGATCGGCGAGATGGTGAAGGAGGTCTATCAGGCCCGCCGGCAGCGGATGCGCCAGATCGAGCCGCGGATCAACCGCGGGGGCGCCTACATCGTGCTGCGTGGGGTGACCAACGTCCTGCTGCGCGACCTCAACGTCGGCCTGATCGCCGAGCACATGATGCGGGGGGCGAACGCTGTCTTCTGCGACTTCACCGACTACGACGAGATCGCGCACCACGCCGGACCCACCCGACCGGAGTCGATGGCCTCACTCGCCGGCGTCGACCGGGTGCTCGCCATCCTCGAGCACGTGGCCGAGCAGGCGCAGCGCCCGTACCGGCTCGTCGTCCTCTCCGACCACGGCCAGAGCCAGGGGGCCACGTTCCGGCAGCGCTACGGGCGGACCCTGGAGGACCTCGTACGCGAGCTGATGGCTGCGCGGATGATGACCGCCTCCACCGGGCGGGAGGAGGAGTGGGGCCCGGTCACCACGTTCCTCGATCAGCTCGGCACCCAGCAGGGTGTCACCGGCAACGTCACCCGGCGGGTGTTGCGCGCGCGGGCCCGCAGCGGGCACACCCACCTGTCCCAGGCCGACGCCGCCGCCTCGGCACCCGGCGCCGCACCCGCCGGCGAGCGGCCCGACCTGGTCGTGATCGCCTCCGGAAATCTCGGCATGGTCTACTTCGCCCGCCGCTCGGGCCGGCTCACGGTGGAGGAGATCGAGGCGGCCTACCCCGGGTTGCTGGCCGGGCTGGCCGACCACCCGGGAATCGGGTTCGCCGTGGCCCTCTCCGCCGCCCACGGCCTGGTCGCCCTCGGCGCAGCCGGCGTGCATTTCCTGGACGAGGACCGGGTCGACGGCGAAGACCCGCTGACCCCTTTCGGCCCGCGGGCGGCCGCGGACCTGCGTCGGCACGGTCGCCTGCGCCACGTCGGCGACGTCGTGCTCAACAGCCGGATCGACCCGGGCACGGACGAAGTGGCCGCGTTCGAGGAGTTGGTCGGCTGTCACGGCGGGCTGGGCGGCTGGCAGACCGAGGCGTTGCTACTGCACCCGGCAGATCTGGCCGTCGACGACGGTCCGCTCATTGGTGCCGACGCCGTGCACCACCAGCTCATCCGTTGGCTGGAGAAGCTCGGTGCGCGGAGGCTTCCGGCCACCGTCCGCGACGTCGGGTGATCAGCCGAGCACGCGGCTACCCGTCAGTGCTGTGGACCTGCCCGGCCCGGCGGACACACTCGACCTCCGCGCCGTGCGCAGTCAACAGACCGACGATCCGCAGGATGTCACGGTCGTCGGGCACCCGGGCGCTCAGCACCGTGCTCGCCTCCAGCCTCGCCGCCCGCATTTCGGGAAAGGCGGACAGGAGCACCGGCCCGAGGACACCCCGCAGGACGATCTCGTACCCGACCCGGTCCACGGCCGGGTGTTCGGGGAGGAGGGAGCTGCTCATGTCATCCCACGTCGCGCTCCGGAGCCCGCCGGACCTCGACGAGCTCCAGCCCGAAGGCTCGAAGGCGGGCGAGCAGACCGAACAGTTCGGCCTGGTCGGCCAGCGACCCGTAGAGGACGGTTCCGGCTGGCTGCACCGTCACCGCGACGTCGCCGAGTTCGGGCAGGACCGAGTCGGGGACCAGTCCTCTCACCCAGATCTCGTAGGTCGTATCCGTCATCGGGAGACTCCCTGTTCGTCACATCGCGTTCGGGGCCACGACACTGAGACTTCCGGGCTACCCCCCCAAACCGCCTCGCCCGCAGCGGATGAGCGGGATGGAACCCGCCAGGAACCGGCCCTGACATCGGGTCGAGGACCCGACACCAAGGGACAGGGTGTCCAGGTCCATTCACGGGTCTGTTCACGGGTCTGTTCATGCCATCGGGGGGATGGCCGATACGCCAGGGTGGGCCACACTCGATGTGGTTTGATCAACTCGACCGTCCACCGGGCTTGTGTGCGACAACCGGACTTGGGGGAAGCGTGCGATCGAAGGGCGGTTCGGCACCGCGCGATCGATCGCCGGCGGTCACGCCCTTCGGGGACCCGCTCCTGGGGTCGGCCTTCCACGTTCCCCCGCCACCCTCGCGCCTGGTCGTCCGGGGACGACTGCTCGACCGGCTGTCACTCGGTCGCCCGTGCTCGCTCACGCTGTTGAGTGCCCCCGCCGGTTCGGGCAAGACGGTCCTGGCCGCCTCGTGGGCTGCCTCCAGGACTGCCTCCCCAGCTGACGCCGGGGACGGAGGAGGCGCCACGACCTGGGTCGACGTCGGCGATACCGGAGACGCGCCGGGAGTGTTCTGGGCCTACGTCCTGGAAGGCCTGCGGCGCAGCGGTGTGGTGCTGGAGGGGGTGGCTCCCCCCGCCCGACCCGAGGCGGTCGACCGCCCGTTCCTCATCAGACTCGCGTCGGCGCTCTTCGAGCGATCGAACCCGGTCGTCCTCGTCCTCGACGATGCCGACTGCCTCGCGAGCAGGGACATAGCCGACGGAGTCGACTTCGTGCTGCGGCACGCGGCGCCGCAGCTGCGGCTCGTCGTGACGACGCGGATCGACCCGATGGTGCCGCTGCACCGGTACCGGCTTGCCGGTGACGTCACCGAGATTCGGGCGGAAGAGCTGGCGTTCACCGTTCCCGAGGCACAGCTGCTCTTGGCCGATCTGGGCACCGAGCTCTCGACCGACGTCGTCAGCGTGCTGACGGCGCATACGGAGGGGTGGGCGGCCGGACTCCGGCTCGCCGGCATGACCCTGCGCGATCGGCCCGAACCCGACCAGCTGGTCGGCTCGCTCACCCGCAACGAGGGGCAGATCGCCGAGTACTTCGTACAGGAGGTCCTGGACCGGGAACCGCCCGAGGTCAGGGACTTCCTGGCCAGGACGAGCGTGGCGGACACCCTGTGGCCGGAACTGACCAACTCACTCCTGGGCCGCCACGACGGCCGAGAGACCCTCGCCGCCCTCTGCAACGCCAACCTCTTCATCCAGCCACAGGCCGGCACGCCCGGCTGCTACCGCTACCACCGCCTGTTCCGTGAACATCTGCGGGCCAGGCTCGCCTACTTCACCCCCGAGGAGGTCCCCGAGCTGCACCGGCGTACAGCCCGCTGGCTGGCCGACCACGGGGACGTCACCTCAGCCCTGCACCACTACGTGCTGGCCGGAGACTGGCAGGCCGCGGCCGGCCTGCTCATCGATGGTCTCGCCGTCGGTCGGTTGCTCTCTGGTTGCGGCGCCACCGCGCGGACGGACGCCTTCCTCGGGATGCCCGCGGACGCTCCGGGCCCGGAGCCGGCCCTGGTCAGAGCCGCGCTGGCCGTGGCGGAAGGAGACGATCGCACCTGTGAGCGCCAGCTGGCGCTCTCCGGCGAGCTTGCAGACGCGGCCCTGGTCGACGATGTCGGGGTCCAGCTGTCGACCGCCATGCTGAGGCTGGCGCTGGCGCGCCGCCGCGGCGACGTGGATACCGTGCTCTGCGCGGCGGAGGAAGCGTCCACTCTCATCGACCGGCTGCCGGCGGGGCAGCAGCGGGCGCACACGGAGCTGCGCTGCCTGGTCCTGTCCAGCAGGGGCGACGCTCAATCCTGGGCGGGAACCCTGGGTGCCGCAGCCGACAGCTTCGCCCTCGGGCTCCGGCTGGCGGAGACCGCGGGCTGCCAGGAGGCACGGCTGGACTGCCTGGGTCGAGGGGCCCTGCTCGACGCCGTGGGCGGCCGGTTGCACCAGGCGGGTAAGTCGGGCAGGGCAGCGGAGGACCTTGCGGACGAGCGCGGACTCCCGACTCACAGCAGGCCGGCCGCCGCCGCGGTGACGCTGGCATGGGTCAGCATCCAGCACTACGACCTGCCCGGAGCCCGGCAGTGGATCAAGCTCGTCGACACCCGGCCGGTTCCCGACTCCGACCGCGTCGTCGCGGCCGCCGCCCGCCTCGTGCGGGCGCGGTTCCTCCGAGCCCGGGGGGATCTCACCAGTGCCCTGTCCGCCCTCGCGCAGGCCGGGGATGCCCGCCAGGACGCCGGGCAAGGGGAGCCGTCATGGCTCGAGCAGATCATCGACAGTGAGCGGGCCGCGCTTCGCCTGGCCCAGGGCCGCCCGACCGTCGCAGCGGACCTCGTCGCGACGATGAGGTTCCCCCGGCCGCCGCAGGCGGATCTGGTGCTGGCCGAGGCGCTCCTGGCGGGCGGGGACATCAGCGGTGCGGGGAGAGCCGGCGCCGATCTCCTGGAGCGCCCGGACCTCCCGCTCGACGCGCGAGTCGGCGGTTTGCTGCTGGCCGCGGGTTGCTGGCTGGACCGGGGCGAGGCGGTACGAGCCCGCTCGGTGCTCGACGACGCCTTGCGGCTGGCCGAGCCGGAATGCCTGCGCCGCCCGTTCCTGGAGGCAGCGCCAACCGTGCGGCGGCTGCTGCGGCACGAGGACACCGACGCGGCGGCCCGCCTCCGGTGGCTCGACCCCTCGGCCGGGGCCCGCGCGGCGTCGCGGGCCAGCGTCGTCCGCCCCCCCGTCACCGCCGTCGGACCCCTGGTCGTCGAGCCGTTGACCGAGAAGGAGCAGGAGGTGCTCGAGCACCTCGCGGCCCTGCTCTCCACCGAGGAGATCGCGGCGGCCATGTTCGTCTCGGTCAACACGGTCAAGACCCACGTGCGGAGCATTCTGCGAAAGCTCGCCGCGCCGCGCCGCAACGACGCCATCCGCCGAGCCCACGAGATGCAGCTCATTTGACAGGATCATCCGTGCGGGGTGATGGCTTCGGTGGAAGACCGGCGTTACCTGCCTGAACCGACATCGTGAGGACAGCGCCATGAGCCGAGCCGAGGCAGCACACCCCGACCGGGCGGCCGCGGATCCCGGCCAGCCTGTTCCGCACCTCTCACCCGAGGAGCGGGCCGCACTCGGGAAGGCGGCGCGGGAGCGCACACCGCGGGCGACCCAAGCGCACTTCGCCCGCCCGGACGGGCAACCGGACGCGGTGGACCGGTTGGAGTCGCAGGCGGCGTCACGGGTCCCCGACCTGGTCCCGATCCGGTACGGGCGCATGATGACCTCGCCGTTCGCCTTCTACCGCGGCGCGGCCCTCGTCATGGCCAGTGACCTGGCCGGCACGCCGAACTCCGGCCTCCGCGTCCAGCTGTGCGGGGACGCCCACATGTCCAACTTCGGGGTCTTCGCCTCGCCCGAGCGGCGTCTCGTCTTCGATATCAACGATTTCGACGAGACGCTGCCCGGCCCGTGGGAGTGGGACGTCAAGCGGCTGGCGGCCAGTCTGGAGATTGCTGCCCGCCAGAATGGCTTCGCCGAGAAGGCCCGCAAGGACATCCTCCTGACCACCCTGCGCGGCTACCGCGAGCCGATGCGGCGCTTCGCCGCCATGCGCACCCTCGACGTCTGGTATTCCACGGCCGACATGGCCGAGCTGCAGGTGCAGATGGCCGACCAGCTCGATCAGAGCCGGACCAAGCGGCTGAGCAAGGAGCTGGCCAAGGCCCGCACAAAGGACAGCCTGCAGGCCTTCGAGAAGCTCACCCACCTCGTCGGGGGCGAGCGACGCATCGCCGCCGACCCGCCGCTGATCGTGCCGATCGCCGACTTGGCGCCCGGCCTGGAGCAGGACCGGCTCCGCGAGGAAGTGCACCGACTAGTGCAGAAGTATCGGGAGACTCTGCAGAGCGACCGACGGGTCCTGCTGGAAGAGTTCCGCTACGTCGACCTGGCCCGCAAGGTCGTCGGCGTCGGCAGCGTCGGCACCCGCGCCTGGATCGCGCTCTTGCTCGGCCGGGACGAGGAGGACCCGCTGTTCCTGCAGGTCAAGGAGGCGCAGACCTCGGTGCTCGCCGCGTATGCCGGGGACAGCGAGTTCGCCAACCAGGGCGAGCGGGTCGTGGCCGGCCAGCGGCTCATGCAGGCATCCAGCGACATCTTCCTCGGCTGGCTGCGGACCAAAGGTCTCGACGGCCAGCAGCGTGACTTCTACTTCCGCCAGCTGCGGGACTGGAAGGGCTCGGTCGTGCCGGAGGAGATGGTGGCCAAGGGCATGGCGCTCTACGGCAGGTTGTGCGGGTGGGCGCTGGCCCGGGCCCACGCCTGCTCCGGTGACCGGATCGCGATCGCGTCCTACCTCGGCGGCGGCGAGGCCTTCGACCGGGCAGTCGCGGAGTTCGCGGTGGCCTACGCGGATCAGAACGAGCGCGACTACGCCGCATTCGCCAAGGCGGTGGAGTCCGGTCGGTTGACCGCGCAGACCGGGCTGTAACGCGACCCGACACCGATCACAGACCCGACACCACATGCCCGGTTTGTACTGGATTGGGCGGGCTCTGTTGACTCCACTTACCGGCCAGGTGAGACTGTCCGGGTGGCTACCGGCACCAGTCCGGCGCTCCGTGCCGGACTGGTGCCACGCCGGGCACTCATCAGGCGGCTGAGGTCTCACCGCAGCTGCCGGCTGGTGCTGGTGTCCGCCCCGGCCGGGTACGGCAAGACCACGGTGCTCGCGCAGTGGGCGCGGGCCGACGAGCGTCCCTTCGCCTGGGTGACCCTCGACCCCGGCGACGACGACCCGGTCGTCCTGGGCAGCTATCTCCTGGCCGCGCTGGCCGAGGTCGAGCCGGTCGACGCCGAGTTCCGGGCTCGATGGACAGGTGATGAGCCGATGTTCTCGGCCACGGTGCTGCCGGCACTGTCCCGGCTGATCGCCAGCCGCAGGATCCCGTTCGTCCTCGCCGTCGACGATGCCCAGCACGTCGCCTCACGAGCCAGCAGGGCAATGCTCCGGGTCGTCGCGGACGCGATGCCGGTGGGCTCGCAGCTCGCGATCGCATCCCGGACGCAAGCCCCGCTGCCGGTTGCTCGGCTGCGCGCCCAGGGGGTGATTGTCGAGATCGGGATCGGCGAGCTGGCTCTGGACCCGGCCGAGGCGGGTGCCGTGCTGGCCGCCTCCGGCCAGGCCGTCGATCCCCGGGACGCCCACTCGATCATCGAGCGCACCGAGGGGTGGCCGGTCGGGGTGTACCTGTCCGGGCTTGCCCTGCGCGCAGACCGGGACACCGTCGTCCTGGCGCGGGACCTGGGCGGCGACTCCCCGTTCATCGCCGACTACCTGCGATCGGAGATCCTCGATTCCACGGATCCGGACACGCTTCGCTTCCTGCTCCGCACCTCGGTGCTGGATCGGCTCTGCGGTCCGCTCTGCGACGCCGTGCTGGCCGGGACCGGATCGGCGGAGCGGCTGCTCGGCCTGCAGCGGGTCAACCTGCTCGTCGTGCCCCTCGACGGCCGGGACAGGTGGTACCGCTACCACCAACTGCTCTCCGACGAGCTGCGGGCCGAGCTCGGCCGGCGCGAGCCGGGGACCGTACCGCTGCTGCACGCACGGGCGAGTCGCTGGTATGAGGCGAACGGTGGCCTCGACGCCGCGATCTGGCACGCGAAGGCCTCCGGCGACATGGCGCGCACCGGGGAGCTGGTCTGGACCCGCGCTCCCGACTACCTCAGCACCGGTCGGCAGGACACCCTGCGCCGGTGGCTTCGGGACCTGGGCGAGCGCCAGATCGCCTCCTCCTCCCGCCTCGCGCTGTCGGCCTCCTGGCTGTCTTTGCAGAGCGCGGACCCCGAGGGCATGCGCCGGTGGCTACTGTTCGCGGAAGCCCGGGAAGGCGCGGACTGGCGGGCCCGCATCGGGCACTCCGAGGTCGCCGCCGGCATCGCGATCCTGCATGCGCTGATCGCCGTGGACGGTATCGAGTCGATGCGCGCGCTGGCCGCTGCCGCCTACTCCGGCCTGCCACCGGACAGTACGTGGCGATCGATGTGCTGCCTGCTCGAGGGCGTTGCGCTGCGGTTCACCGACCGGATCGGGGAGGCCGAGGCGCGGCTCCGGGAAGGCGAGCAGACGGCGCTGAGCCTGGCAGCGCCGGGCGTGCGCGCTGCCTGTCTTGCCTCTCTCGGCAACCTCGCCATCGACCGCGGTGACTGGCGGGCCGGAGCCGCGCTGATCGAGCAGACCCGCGAGGCCGTCGTGGCGAACAACCTCCACCGCGTCTCGACAGCGGCGCATTCCATGAGCGCCATGGCCCTGCTGCTCGCTCACGACGGCGACCGGGCAGAGGCCAGGTCGGCGCTCAACACGGCCCGCCTGCTCAGCGCCGAAATCAGTGCCATCGCACCCTGGTTCGCGGTCGAGGGCCGGACCGTGCAGGCGCGGGCGGCCCTGCTCCTCGGCGACCCGGCCGAGGCCAGGCTGCTCGTCGACGAGGCGCGGACGATCTTGGCTGCCATCGGGCCGTCGCCGGTGTTGGAGTCGATGGTCGAGAGCACAGCGGCAGCGGTGGGGGCGGCTCCCCCGACGACGGCCGCCCTGGATACGACGCTGTCCACAGCCGAACTCCGGGTGATGCAGTACCTCCCTACCCACCTGTCCTTCCCGCAGATCGCGCAGCGCCTCAGGCTGTCCCGGCACACGGTGAAGAGCCAGGCGCTCTCCGCCTATCGCAAGCTGGGCGTACGCTCCCGGGCCGACGCGGTCGAAAGCGCGCGCGCCCTGGGACTGATCGAGTCCCCGCCGGTGGGACCGGCCTACACCGGCGGGCCGCCCGACGGCGGCCGCGGGGACACGTCGTAGACGTCCCTGCCGGTGTCGATCTCGTGGACGGTGAACGCCCGCTCGCGCCGGCTCTCCCGGCTGAACGCCACCAACCAGCTGAGCACGGCCCCCCCGCGGTTGCGATAGCCGGTGAGGAAGGCGAGGTGGATGAACAGCCACGAGGCCCAGCCGAGGAGTCCGTCGTAGTGCAGCGGGCCGGCCGAGATCACCGCCCGTCCGCGCGAGATGTAGGCCGCCGACCCGAGGTCGACATAGCGGAAGCGACTGTGCGACTCACGACCGGCCATCCGCCGACGGAGGCGCCGCCCGACATAGAGCCCGCTCTGCATGGCCACCTCGGCGACCCCAGGGAGCCGGCCAAGGCTCATGACGTCGCCGATGACGGAGATCTCCGGGTGGCCCGGAACGGTCAGGTCGGGAGCGACCTTGATGCGGCCGGCACGGTCCCGCTCGGCCCCGGTGGCACTGGCCAGCGCTGCGGCGAGCGCGGGCGCCTCCACGCCCGCGGTCCAGAGCACGGTGCGGGCCCGGTAGCTCGTTTCCGCACCGCTGTGATCGCGTACGGTCAACCCCTCGCCGTCCACGTCGGTGACCACCGAATGCATGTGCAGTTCCACCCCGAGTCTGGCCAATTCGGCGCCGGCCTTCGCCGACAGCGCGGGCCCGAAGGAGGCCAGCGGTGCGCCCCCACCGTCGAAGAGCAGGACCCGGGCATCCTCGGGGGCGAGGCGGCGGAACTCAGCCCTTAGGGTCTTGGTGGCGAGTTCGCGGATCTGGCCGGCCAACTCCACACCTGTCGGGCCGGCGCCGACGAGTGCGAAAGTGAGCCACTTCCGCTGCTCGTCCGGGTCACTGGCGGTCTCCGCCATCTCGAAGGCGCCGAACACCCGCTGCCGAATGACCAACGCGTCGGCGAGCGTCTTCATCCCCGGCGCCCAGCGGGCGTATTCGTCGTGGCCGAAGTAGGACTGCCGAACCCCCGCCGCGATGACAAGGTCGTCGTACGGGAGATCGAAACGCTCACCTCCGGGGCGCTCCGCGACCACGATCCGGCGCGCCGGGTCGACGTCGACGACCTCGGCGAGCAGGCAGTCGACGTTGTCCTGGTGCTTGAGAACGTCACGCAACGGTGCGGCGATCTGCCCCTCGGACAGGATGCCGGTGGCGCACTGGTAGAGCAGCGGCTGGAACAGATGGTGCTCGGCCCGGTCGATGAGAGTTATGTCGACCGGACACCGCCGCAGCCCGCGGGCCGCGAAGAGCCCGCCGAACCCGCCTCCGACGATCACCACCCGGTGCCGGTTCCGGCCGTCGGACCGGCGCGCGAGCGCCGGGCGCTGGGCGTCTCGCTCGTCCATGGGGATGCTCCGATCCGCCGGTCAGCCGGCCGGGTCGTGCCATACATCGCCGGCGGGGAGCAGGGCGTTCGCCTCCTGGGGTCCCCAGCTGCCCTTCGGGTACGGGCGGGCCGGGACGACGTCACCCAACACCGGGTCGACGACCCGCCAGGCGGCTTCCACGGTGTCCTGCCGGGCGAACAGCCACCGATCACCGTCGAGCGCGGCGCCGATCAGCCGGTCGTAGGGGCGCACGTCCGAACCGGGGTGCTCGGCGAAGGCGAGGTCCTCCAGTTGCGGCTGCCACCCCTGGCCAGGATGCTTGCCGGCGAGAGTGACGCCGACCTGGGTCTCTGGCCAGATGCGGAAGCGCAGCACATCGGTGGGCATGGCCGAACCGAGCCCGAAGACGTCATGCGGCGGCTTGCGGAAGCGGTAGGTGACCTCCGTGGCGGTCACCGGCATGCACTTGCCGGCCCGGATGGCCACCGGAACGCCAGCCCAGCGCCAGCAGTCGAGGCTGAGCCGGATGGCGACGTAGGTCTCGACGGTGGACTTCGGATCCACCCCCTCGACCTGCAGGTACCCGTCGTACTGCCCGCGCACGGTGTCATCAGCGGTGAGCGGCCGCATCGCCGCGACGATCTGGGCCTTCGCCTCCCGCCACGTCGACAGGCCCGGGCCGGCCGGCGGTTCGGCCAGAGCGGTGGCGAGCACCTGCAGCATGTGGTTCTGCACAACGTCCCGGATCGCCCCGGTCTTGTCGTAGAACCGGCCCCGGTCGGCGACGTCGAACGCTTCGGCCATGGTGATCTGGATGCTCTCCACGTGGTCGCGGTTGAGCAGCGGCTCGAGCACGGAGTTGGCGAACCGGGCGAACAACACGTTCTCCACCGGCTCCAGACCGAGCCAGTGGTCGACCCGGTAGATGTCGTCCTCGGCGAAGAACTGGTGCATCGTGGCGTTGAGCGCCTGCGCGCTCTGCAGGTCGTTGCCGAAAGGCTTTTCCACCATCACCCGGGCGCCGGTCGCCCGGCCGGCACCTGCGATGCCGTGGGCGATACGCCCGAACAGGACAGGCGGCACCTCCAGGTAGAACAGCGCCTGGGATCCGGTGCCCATCTCCGTCGACATCGCCGCGTACGTACCGTCGTCATCGAGGTCACCGTCGACGTAGCGGAGCAGCCCGAGCAGCTTCGTCGCCCCCGGGGTGGTGGGGTCCATCCCGTTGAGGCGCAGCGAGGCGACGGCGTAGTCACGGAACTGGTCCAGGCCCCAGCCGCTCTTCGCCACGCCGATCACCGGGACGTCGAGGACCCCCCGTTCCACCAACCCGACGAGGGCCGGGAAGGTCTCCAGTTTGGCCAGGTCGCCGGTGGCCCCGAAGATGACCAGCGAGTCGACACGGTCTGTGGTCATGGAAACGCTCTCCTGAACTCAGCGGAGCTGGGCGGGATGGGGCAGGACGGTGTGGGTCAGCGCAGCCTGTCGGCGATGAGGTCGCCGACCCGCAGCGCGTTCGCGATCGCGGTCAGGGACGGGTTCACCGCGCCGATGCTCGGGAAGAAGCTCGTATCGACGACGTAGAGGTTGTCGAGGTCGTGGGCCTTGCAGTTCGGGTCGAGCGCGGAGCTGCTCGGGTCGGTGCCGAATCGCACGGTGCCGGCCTGGTGCGCCGTTGCCCCGATGGGCATGCCCTTGTGCAGGTAGATGCTGTGGTCGAGCAGGCGGTGCTGATGCATGCCCAGGTCTCCGAGCATGCTCTCCAGCTTGCGGCGGAGCCGACGGAGACCCTCGATGTTGTTCTTCTCGTCCAGCGCGAGGTGGATCCGACCGTCGCCGTCGAGCGTGACCCGGCTCTCGGGCAGGGGAAGGTCCTCACCGCACAACCAGAAGTCCACCGCATGGTGGGCCAGCACCTCGAAGGGCATTTCGGGGGAGGCGATGCCGGCCCAGCGCGGCGCCTCGCCCTTGATCTGCTCCGCATCGGACTTGCCCAGCATCTGGATGCCGCCGAGCGGATAGTCCCAGTCCTCCGCTCCGAGGTACCAGTCGTTGAGGGCGAGGGTCTTCTGGAACGTGGTCGGGTTCGGGGTCTCCGACACGGCCATCAGGGCCAGGTTGTTGTGCCGCATGTAATGTCGGCCGACGACGTCCGAGCTGTTGGCCAGGCCGCTGGGGTGCCGGTCGTTGGCCGAACGCAGCAGCAGCGCGGCCGAGTTCACTGCACCGCAGGAAAGCACCACCACGTCGGCGCTGAACTCGACGGTCGACCCGTCGCCGAGCCGGGTCACGACCCGGTTCACGGTGCGGCCGCCGACGTCGGTGTCGAGGCGCTCCACGTAGGCCTCGGTCAGCAGCTCGACGTTCTCGTGCTGCAGTGCCGGGTCAACACAGATGACCTGCGCGTCCGACTTCGCGCCCAGCACACAGGGGAAGCCGTCGACCCGGTCGCAGCGGATGCAGACGCTGTCGTGGGTCGCGAGGCCGTTGGCGTCCTGGGTCAGGTCGACCCCGATGGGCAGGTGGAACGGGTGCAGGCCCAGCTTCTCGAGGTCGTCGCTGAGCTGCTGGATGCGCTGCTCGTGCTGCACGGGAGGGAAGGCGTACTCGGCCCCGGCCGGCCCCTCTGTCGGGTCCTCACCGTGGCGCCCGTGCACCCGGTAGAGGTGCTCCGCCTGCGTGTAGTAGGGCTCGAGATCCTCATAGCGGATCGGCCACGCCGGCGACAGGCCACCGTGGTGGCGAACCTCCCCGAAGTCCTGGGGACGGAGCCGGAAGAGCGCAGCCCCGTAGAACTTGGTGTTGCCCCCGACGTAGTAGTTGACCTCGGGCGGGAACTCATCTCCGTGCTTGTCGAGCCAGAACTCGGGCGCCCGGTACTTCGCCTTCACGAACACGGCGACGGAATCCCAGTTGTCCCGTTCCCGGCGGAGATAGCCGCCGCGCTCGAGCAGCAGAACGCGCTTGCCCGTCGGTGCCAGCCGGTGCGCCAGGGTGCCACCACCGGCGCCGCTGCCGACGATGACGACGTCGTAGTGCCGGTCTGCGACCACGTGAGCCCCTCGGGGTCGGCGGCGCCGGCGGGCTGCACCGGATGAGATCGCGGCGCCGTCGGCGAGAACAGGTAGTGCCCCGACCGTGCCGCCGAGACCGCCCGGCCGGCATCATCCTCGACGGATGATCCGCCGGCCGACCGGGCTCAAGGTCATCCCCCACGCATGAGGACCCGCAGGCTGCCGCCATTGCACGCTCTGCGGACGACGTGCGTGTCGTCAGGTGTTCGACAGGCTCGATGGGAGCGGCGGATGAGCCAGCTCGACCTCGCCCGGCTGCAGTTCGCCATGACATCGATCTACCACTTCCTCTTCGTGCCCGTCACCATCGGGCTGGCTTTCCTGACCGCCCTGCTGCAGACCGCCTGGCACCGCAGCAACCGCCCGGAGTATCTGCGGCTGACCCGGTTCTTCGGCACGCTGCTGCTGATCAACGTGGCGGTCGGAGTGGTGACCGGTCTGGTGCAGGAGTTCCAGTTCGGCATGGACTGGTCGACGTACTCCCGCACCGTTGGCGACGTGTTCGGCGCGCCGCTGGCGATGGAGGGACTTGCCGCGTTCTTCCTGGAATCCACCTTCCTCGGCCTGTGGGTCTTCGGCTGGGACAAGCTGCCGCGCCGGGTGCACCTGGCCACGATCTGGGCGGTGGCCGCCGGCGCATCCCTCTCGGCGGCGTTCATCATGGCGGCGAACTCGTGGATGCAGCATCCAGTTGGCTACACCATCAACACCTCCACCGGACGACCGCAGCTCAACGACATCTGGGCGGTCCTGACCAACCCGGTGTTCCTCTGGGGCTACGTCCACGTCCTGCTCGCCTCGCTCGTCACGGCCGCCGTCGTCATGTTGGGGGTGTCCGCGTGGCAGCTGCGTCGCGGGAACGCACCCGAGGTATTCAAGTCCTCCGCCCGGCTGGCTTTGATCGTGCTGACGCCGAGCATCGTGCTGGCCATGTTCGTCGGCAGCGAGTTGGGCGTGGTCGAGGCGCGGTACCAGCCGATGAAGATCGCCGCTGCCGAGGCACAGTGGACGACCTGCCAGCCCTGCTCGTTCTCGCTGTTCCAGGTCGGCGGCGGGAACGACGACAAGACCCCGACCAAGGTCATTGCGATTCCGCACCTGCTGTCGCTGCTGGCGACCAACTCCTGGAACGGGCAGGTGACCGGCCTCAACGAGGTCCAGAGCAGCTACGAGCAGCAGTACGGACCCGGAAACTACGTGCCCAACGTCTTCGTCCAGTACTGGGCGATGCGGGTCATGGCCTACGCCGCCGTCGGCATCATGGGTGTCGCCGCCTGGGGCATCTGGCTGCTGTGGCGCAAGAAGCGACTCGCCGGCGCAACGTTGTTCCTACGGCTGGCCGTCTGGGCGGTGATACTCCCGTTCCTGATGAACACCGCAGGCTGGCTGCTTACCGAGAGCGGCCGCCAGCCGTGGATCGTGCAGGGGGTGCAGCTGACCAAGAACGGCGTGTCCCCGTCAGTGAGCACCACCTCGGTGGCCATCAGCCTTGTGGCCTTCCTGCTCCTCTACGGCGCGCTCGCGGTCGTCGACGTCGTCCTGATGATGCGCTACGCGCGCCGGGAGCTGGCGGCCGGACCCGCAGCCGAGGACGCCGAAGCCGTCGTGCCAGCCATGACCTACTGACGTGTCGGACCTACTGACGTGAACGAGCAGGGAATGCCGGCTCCCCGAGCCGCCACCAGGAAGGGGCCCCGATGACCCTCGTGTCGACGTGGTTCATCCTCATCGCCGTGCTGTGGACCGGCTTCTTCATCCTGGAGGGCTTCGACCTCGGCGTCGGCATGCTGCACGGTGTGGTCGGCGGCGACGAGGCCGGCCGCCGGGCGGCCATCAACACGATCGGGCCGTTGTGGGACGGCAACGAGGTCTGGCTCGTCGTGGCCGGGGCCGGCATGTTCGCCGCGTTCCCGGGTTGGTACGCGACGATGTTCTCCGGGCTCTATCTCGCGCTGGTGGTGCTGCTCGCGGCCTTGATCGTGCGCGGGGTCTCCTTCGAGTTCCGCGGCAAGGTCGACGGGCAGCGCTGGCGGCAGACCTGGGACTGGCTGCTGACCGGTGGCAGCCTGTTCGTCCCGCTGCTGCTCGGAGTCGGCCTCGGCGATCTGCTGGCGGGCCTGCCCATCGACAGCAGCCAGGAGTACACCGGCTCGTTCCTGGACCTGCTCACGCCGTACGGGCTGTTCGTCGGGGTCACCTTCGTCCTGCTCTGCCTCATGCATGGCGGAACCTTCCTGGCCCTGAAGACCACCGACCACGTCCGGACACGGTCCCTGCACCTCACCCGCCGGATAGCGCCGGTCACGTGCGTCGCCGTCCTGGTCTTCGCGGTCTGGACCCAGGTCACAGCCGGGCGCGGGGTGCTGCCCAACCTGCTCGAGGTGACCGCTGTGCTGGCTGTCGTGGCCGGCGCCTGGCTGCTGGCTGAGGGGCGCGAGGGATGGGCCTTCGCCGCGTCCACCGTCGCCATCGCCGCCTCGGTGTCGTCGATCTTCACCGAGTTGTACCCCCGGGTGATGGTCTCCAGCACGAGCTCGGCCTTCGACCTCACCGTCCACAACACGGCATCCGGGACCTACGCACTCAAGGTCATGACCGTCGTCGCGGTGATCCTGCTTCCGGTCGTCCTGGCCTACCAGGCCTGGACCTACCACGTCTTCCGGGCGCGCGTGCGGCCCGAGGACTTTGCACCCGCCGTACCGGCCGCGGCCGAGCCGAGCTGATACCGGGCGGCAGCACGGGAGGGTAACGCCACCGAGCCCACAGGGCCCTCTCGCCGGCCGTCAACCACCCGACGCCGCCGTCCAGGTTCTGGATTACATCGACACCTACCCTCGGCGGCCGGCGGCGGCGGCAAACCCACGTGGGTGCTGTCGAGTCAGGCGGCGGTTTGTGCGGTGGCTCGTGCGGCGGCCGCGAGGCGGGTGCCGTGCTGGGTCGCGCTGGTGTGCGCCTCGGCGAGCGACTGCTCCGCGGCGTCGATCAGGTGTGCCATGGCGGGGTTGACGCCGGCCAGGGTGAGGTCGGCGATGACGGTGTCGACGGACATGCCGAAGTTGTCGCGGAGGATGCGCTCGAGGTAGGCGGTGGCGTGGTCCCAGCCGTGCCGCGGGGTGCCGGCGCGGTAGCCGCCGCCCTGGGCCACGACGAGCAGCGCGGGCTTGCCCTGGAGAGCGGTTGAGCCGGGGCCGAGGCGCGGGTCGGTGATGAGCAGATCGATCCACACCTTGGCGTACTGGCTGACGCCGAAGTTGTACAGCGGGGACGCGAGGACGACGACGTCGGCGGCGAGCACCTCATCAGCCAGGGTACGGGCGAGTTCCTTCGCGGCGCGCTGGTCAGGGCTCCACTGCTCTTGTGGGGTGTAGGCAGCCCCCACCGACTGCGCCCAGGCGTCCGCCGGGAGGGGGGCGGCGCTCAGGTCGCGGTGAACGACGGCGCCGTGGGGGTGCTGTGCGCGCCAGGCGTCGGCAGCGGTGTCGGCGACGGCGCGGCTGATGGAGCCGTCGGTACGAAGGCTGGCGTCGACGCGGAGCAGGGTGGCCATGGGTTTCCTCCGAGGTGTGGCCAAGCAGACGATCTGTTATGCAGAACATATGTGGGACAGATGTTCTTGTCAAGGCGCGTATGCTTCCGTCATGACCGTGGATCGCGACGCCGAGGTGGCGTGCGCTGCCCTGGCCGAGCCCGGTGACCTCGGCTGGGCGCTCGCCACGGTGCTGCGGGCCTTCGTGCGCGCAGCGGAGCTCGTCCTGTCCGACCTGCCGGGCGGTGCCCGGGCCTACCGCCTGCTCGCCGCGGTCGCGCAGCAGCGGCTTCCGAGTCAGCTCGCGCTCGCCGAAGCGGCGGGACTTGACCGGACCGTCGTCACCTACCTGCTCGACGGCCTCGTCGGGGCCGACCTCGTCGAGCGCCAGGCCGACCCTAGCGACCGACGAGCGCGGCGCATCGTCCTGACGCCGTCCGGTACGACGCGACTGGCCGACTTCCAGCAGCGCCTGCGCCAGGTCGAGCAGCACGTCTTCCAGTCACTGGACGAGCAGGAGGCTGTGCAGCTGCGCCTCCTGCTCGACCGCACGGCTCATGGCGTGCGCGACGCCGACCCCACGACCTGCCGGCACATCGCGGAGCTCACCGGAACCGACGGCTCCCGGGGCCAAGAGTCCCCGGGGTGCTGAGCGTCTGCGCCGCTTCGCGTGAGCTTGCAGAGGGGGCGCAGCTGCCTCCATCACCCCGACAGCCACAGCCAGCGTGCCGCCAAGTCCCAACGCAGCCGCATCACCGCAGGTCAGCATGCCCACCCCTGACCAAGATCACGGAACTTCGGGCTAGCAGCACGCCGGTTTCTGACGGGCTTGGGTCGTCGGTCGACCGCACGGATGCTGACCGCGAAGGTGCTAGCGATGCGCAGCCGGAATAAGGCGGTGCTTGGGGCACCCGAACTCGGAGCGGCGGGATGTAGCCGGGGGAATTGGATCGCAATGAAGTTTGCACCATGTGCAGCGCCTGCTCTGGGGGGATCTCAGCCTTTGGGTCCTCGGGCAGTCCCTCGATCTCGATGTTGTGTTGCTCGGCATACGCCCGTATCCCCCCGAAAGCGGCCTTGCCCAGGGTGGACAGGCTCTTGCTGTCGTACGCGGACACTTGCCCAGGCCCAGCGCATCCTGGATGTAGCGGGGCACCGGGCGCGGACCCGCTACTGGCCACGCGCGCGGGTCTCGCGGGGTGTCGAGGGTGAAGGCGTGGGAGAACGTCCGGGCGGCAGCGTCGCATGCCGTGAGCGGGTCTCCCAGTGCCCACTGCTCCCGCAGCATGGCGATCAGTGACGTGTGCCGGTGCTCCTCGTTGAACACCTCGCCTTCGGCCACCCACGGTGACACGATGATGGCCGGGACCCGGTAGCCCGAGCGGTCGAACCTGAACCCGAGCTGCCCTGCCGGAGCGCGACGGGCATCCCGTCCGTAGTTCGTTCATGGCATGGGGCGACGGCACTCGCAAGCTGCCCGCCAAGGCCGACCTGCGCAGAGCGAGCGGCTGGACAATACCGACTGACAGACGGCCCACGGGTCGCCGACCGTGGGCCGCGGTGGTGTCGCCGGCAAGGAGGCCGCCGATCACTTCCCCACTGCCCCCGCCCGGCGAGCGAGCCCCTTGACCCGCGAGCCGAACCTGCCGCGAGCCGAACCTGCCGCGAGCCGCGACCCGCCGGCCACGCTTCGTGGCAATGAGGCCGATTTTCGCTACCTTCAAAGGATGGGTTCACGGAGCGGCATGTGCCCGGGTATCGACGGCCGATCAGAACGCGGCGCTGGAGTCGATGAGTTGACGCGTGGCTGCCACTGGGTCTACACAGCCGACCAGGCCTCTGGGGACCCTCGACCGCCGGCCGGAACCGGCTGGGGTGCCCGCCCGGCGTGGTGGTCACTGTCGACGGCGAGCAGTCGTCCGAATGTCACCCTGAGTCCGCGCGTTCCCGGATGCGGGCGAGGTCATGGCGCCCGCAGCGCCACCTTCACGGGAGGTATCCCGATGTCGGCTGCCTCCCCCGCTAGCCGTGTACTGGTAGCACCGCGACGAGTCCAGGGAACGAGCGGGAAAGGCGGGAAAGTTCGATGAAGAGCGCCGTAAACAGCCTCGGCTCTATTTTTGTCTTCCTTTTCCTCTTCTGGGTCATCGGCGAAAGCGTGGGTAGTCCTCCCACGTTCGCCGCCGCAGTAGGGCAAGGCGTGAAGGCAACGATCTCCTTCTTCGCAGGGGTAGCCCATAGTATCTGAGGGTTTGAGCCTATTTG
>JADGOV010000099.1 GCA_017882785.1 Frankiaceae bacterium | reverse complement strand
GAGGTCGTCGGCGGCATCCTGCAGACGGCGCAGGAAACGCCGGTCGCCGGACAACGCGGCCATCCGCTCGGAGGACACCTGACCCAGCAGACGCACCGGGTCGTGGCCACAGGACTCCCAGGTTTCCGGGTCCACCCCGGCGAACAGGTCCAGTGATTCCGGATGCCAGGACCAGCGCAGGTTCATCACCAGATCGGCGAGTGGCTGCAGGGCCGGAGGCAGGGCTGCGCGGACGGTGAACCGGCGGAGGGCTTTCACGAAGGGAAACCCTAGCGCCGCCCCCACCGGGGCTTTCGCCGCCTCCCGCGTTCGCCGCCCTTAACCACTCAGTGGGCCAACCAACCCTGGTCCATGGGGATCGCCACACCGGTGAACGCCGCACCGGCCGGGCCGAGGAAGAACGCCGCCGCGGCGGCCACATCCGCCGGTTCGATCAGCTCCTTGACCGCTTGGCGGTCGAGCATGACCTCGCGGAGGACCCGCTCCGGGGAGATGCCGTGAGCCGCTGCCTGGTCGGCAATCTGCTGCTCGACCAGCGGGGTCCGCACGTAGCCGGGGCAGAGGGCCATTGCCCGGATGCCCACCGCCGCGCCCTCCAAGGCCAGTGTCTTGACCAGGCCGAGGACGCCGTGCTTGGCCGAGACGTACCCGGCCTTGAATGGCGAGGCGACGAGCCCGTGCACCGAGGCCACGGCCAGGAAACGGCCGTCGCCGGAGTCCGCCAGCGCGGGCCATGCGTACTTGGCCAGCAGGAACGGGCTGGTCAGCAGGACCGCGAGCAGGGCCTCCCAACGGTCCTCCTCGAAGTCAAACACCGGCGAGACGTGTTGGAACCCGGCGTTGGCCACGACGGCATCGAGGCGGCCGAAGCGGGCCAACGCCTCCTCGACGGCGGCCCGATTGCCCTCCCGAGTAGCCAGATCGGCGGCGAAGGGCTGGCCCGCCCCGTCCGGATCGGGCGACAGGTCAACTGCCAGCACCTGCGCACCGTCAGCCACCAACCGCTCGGTGATCGCCGCACCGATTCCGCTGGCCGCGCCAGTGACGAGGACAGCGCGGGTCCTGCTGCTGATCATGTCGCTGGTCATGCCGACCTCCGGTCAGATGGCGCGTGGCCCCGGCACCGCGGTGGCCACGCTACCCATCCTCGCGCTCCCGAGCCGGCAATGCCGTCCGCTGCTGGGGGACCACCCCCGGGAGAGCGACCATTAGGGTCTGAGGTGCCCGGCGAACCGGCGAGCGGGCACAGACAGCGGGCAGTGTCGGCATCGGCACGATGGAAACGAGGGGTTCTTCATCATGGCGGTGACACGGTGATCGGGCGGATACCGGCACTTGAGCTCAGTCCGGTGATCGACTGCGGAAGGTGGCCGGCGAAGGCCGTGGTCGGCGAGATCGTCCCGGTCAGTGCGACCGTCTTCCGCGAGGGACACGACCTCCTCGGCTGCAACGTGGTGCTGCGTGGCCCCGACGCTGCCAAGGGCGGCTTCACCAGGATGATCCCCGTGGCACCGGGCACCGACCGGTGGCAGGCCCAGGTCCGACCGACAGGTCCAGGCCGGTGGACTTTCCATGTCGAGGCCTGGGGCGACCCGATCGGCACGTGGCAGCACGATGCCGTCATCAAGATCGATGTCGGCCAGGACATCGAGTTGATGCTCGAGGAAGGAGCCCGACTGCTGACCCGGGCCGCCCGCGGCGTGCCCAAGGAGGAGCGGGCGGCCATGGCCAAGGCGGTCGAGGGGCTTCGGGACACCGCTCGCCTGCCGACGGACCGGTTGGCGTGCGCGATGGAGCCCAGCCTGCTCGCCCTGCTGGCGGACTGGCCGCTGCGGGAGAGCGTGTCCCGGTCAGAGACCGGCGTGCTGCAGGTCGACAGGGTGCGGGCGCTGTACGGCAGCTGGTATGAGTTCTTCCCCCGGTCGGAGGGGGCCAGCCTCGACCCGCCACGCTCCGGCACATTGCGCACAGCCATGGAGCGGCTGCCCGGTATCGCCGACATGGGGTTCGACGTCGTCTACCTGCCCCCGGTCCACCCGATCGGCACCTCCTTCCGCAAGGGCGCGAACAACTCGCTCGACCCGGGGCCGAACGACCCGGGCAGTCCGTGGGCCATCGGGAGCTCGGAGGGTGGCCACGACGCGATCCACCCCGACCTGGGCACGCTGGAGGACTTCGACGCCTTCGTGGCCCGCACGCGGGACCTGGGCATGGAGGTCGCGCTGGACTTCGCGCTGCAGGCCTCGCCCGACCACCCGTGGGTCAGCGCGCACCCGGAATGGTTCACCACCCGGGCCGACGGCACCATCGCGTACGCCGAGAACCCGCCGAAGAAGTACCAGGACATCTATCCACTCAACTTCGACAAGGACTACGCCGGCGTCTACGCGGAAGTGCGCCGACTGCTGACGTTCTGGATGAGTCACGGTGTGCGCATCTTCCGGGTCGACAATCCGCACACCAAGCCGGTGTCGTTCTGGGAGGAGATGCTGTCCGAGATCCGCCAGAGCGATCCCGACGTGCTGTTCCTGGCCGAGGCTTTCACCCGACCGGCCGTGCTGAACACCCTGGCCAAGGTGGGCTTTCACCAGTCCTACACCTATTTCACCTGGCGCACCGAGAAGGCGGAGCTGCAGGAATACCTCACCGAGCTGGCCGAACGGGATGCGGCCTTCCTGCGCCCGAACCTCTTCGTGAACACCCCGGACATCCTGCACGCGTACCTGCAGTACGGCGGGCCGCCCGCCTTCAAGATCCGCGCCGTGCTGGCCTCGATGCTCTCCCCCGCCTGGGGGGTGTATTCCGGGTACGAGCTCGGGGAGTACATCGCCGTGCGGCCGGGCAGCGAGGAGTACCACAACTCGGAGAAGTACCAATACCGACCGCGGGACTGGGCGGCGGCCGAGGCGGCGGGCACGTCGTTGGCGCCCTACCTACGCCGACTCAACGAGATTCGCCGGGCGCATCCCGCGCTGCAACTGCTGCGCAACCTGCGTTTCCACGGCGCGGACGACCCCTCGATCATGGCGTTCTCCAAGACGCTCCCACCGCAGGTCACCGACAACGGGTCCGGCGGCGGGACAGCCGCGGACACCGTGCTCGTCGTGGTCAACCTCGACGCACACGCCGTCCGGGAGACCACGGTCGACCTTGACCTGCCGGCGCTCGGACTGGACTGGGCCGACCGGTTCGGCGTGCACGATGAGATCACCGGCGCGGACTTCGAGTGGGGGCAGTACAACTTCGTGCGGCTGGACGCCTTCGCCGAACCCGCACACATTCTCACAGTGCGCCCCGGCACTCCCCCGTGATCGACACCACCCGGCAGCACGACCCGCTGTGGTACAAGCGAGCTGTCTTCTACGAGGTGCTCATCCGCGGCTACGCCGACTCCAACGGCGACGGCACCGGCGACATCAAGGGCCTCACCGCCAAGCTGGACTACATCTCCTGGCTCGGCGTGGACTGCCTGTGGCTGCTACCGATCTACTCATCGCCGCTGCGCGACGGCGGGTATGACATCAGCGACTTCCTCACGGTGCTACCGGAGTTCGGCGACCTCGGCGACTTCGTCGACCTCGTCGACGAGGCGCATGCCAGGGGGATCCGGGTCATCGCCGACGTGGTGATGAACCACACCAGCGACCAGCACCCCTGGTTCCAGGCGTCCCGGACGGATCCGAGCGGCCCCTACGGGGAGTTCTACGTCTGGTCGGACACCGACGCGCCGTACGCCGAGGCCAGGGTCATCTTCGTGGACACCGAGAAGTCGAACTGGACCTTCGACGCCGTCCGCCAGCAGTACTACTGGCACCGGTTCTTCGCCCACCAGCCGGACCTGAACTACGCCAACCCCGCCGTCGCGGACGCGATGATCGAGGTGCTCCGCTTCTGGCTGGACCTGGGTATCGACGGGTTCCGACTCGATGCCGTGCCCTACCTGTTCGAGGCCGAGGGCACCAACTGCGAGAACCTGCCGGCCACCCACGACTATCTCAAGCGGGTGCGCAAGGACATCGACGCCACCTTCGAGGACAAGGTGCTGCTGGCGGAGGCCAACCAGTGGCCCGATGACGTCGTGGAGTATTTCGGGGACGGTGACGAATGCCACATGGCGTTCCACTTCCCGCTCATGCCACGCATCTTCATGGCCGTCCGGCGGGAGCAGCGCTACCCCATCTCGGAGATCATGGCGAGTACGCCGGCCATCGCGGCCAACTGTCAGTGGGGCATCTTCCTGCGCAACCACGACGAGCTGACCCTGGAGATGGTGACCGACGACGAGCGGGACTACATGTACGCGGAGTACGCGAAAGATCCGCGGATGAAGGCGAACATCGGCATCCGCCGCCGGCTGGCCCCGCTGCTGGAGAACTCCCGCGACCAGATGGAGCTGTTCACCGGGCTGCTGCTCTCGCTGCCCGGCTCGCCCGTCATCTACTACGGCGACGAGATCGGGATGGGCGACAACATCTGGCTCGGTGACCGGGACGGGGTTCGCACCCCCATGCAGTGGACACCGGACCGCAACGCCGGCTTCTCCACCTGCGACCCCGGTCGGCTCTACCTGCCGGTGCTCTTGGACCCGGTGTACGGCTACCAGGCGCTCAATGTGGAAGCCGACATGCGCCAGCAGACCTCCTTCCTGCACTGGACCCGCCGGATGATCGAGGTACGCAAGCAGCATCCGACGTTCGGGCTCGGCAGCTTCACCGAACTCGGGTCGTCCAACCCCTCCATCCTGGCCTTCGTCCGGGAGTTCGGTGATGACGTCGTGCTCAGTGTGAACAACCTCTCCCGCTTTCCGCAGCCGGTGGAGCTCTCGCTGTCCCGGTTCGAGGGCCGGGTGCCGGTGGAGCTGGTCGGCCGGGTGCACTTCCCGCGGGTTGGCGAGTTGCCCTACCTGCTCACGCTGCCGGCACACGGCTTCTTCTGGTTCGAGCTGGTCGGGAAGGAGTGACGTGCGCGACGATCTCCCGGCCGTGCTGCCCCAGTGGCTGATCAAGCAGCGATGGTTCGCCGGCAAGGGGCGCCCTCTCGCCGGCGCCGCGGTGGAGAGCGACCTGCTGGTCGAGGACTGGGACGCCGCGCGGCTGCACTCCGTCCTCGTCCGGGTCGACTACGCCACCGGCCCCAGCGAGCACTACCAGCTGCTGCTGGGTGTCCGCCGCGAGCTCATCCCTCGGTTGGGTTACGCCGGCATCGGCCAACTGCCGAGCGGGGAGACCGTGTACGACGCAGTGCATGACCCCGATCTCATGGGTGCCGTGCTGCGTCGGATCGCCGAGCAGCGCAGCCTGCCCGGCCTCACCTTTTCCCAGCTGAGCGTCGGCGACGTGCCCAGCTCGATCCAGGTGGACCTGCCGGCCCGGCTCAACACCGCCGAGCAGTCGAACACCTCGGTGATCTACGGCGACACCTACATCCTCAAGCTGTTCCGGCGGGTGGCACCAGGCATCAATCCGGACCTGGAGATCACCCGGGCGCTGGCGCTGGCCGGTTCCGAGCACGTGGCGCCACCGCTGGGTTGGATCGAGGGGGAAGTCGAGGGCGCGAGCGCCACGCTGGGCCTGCTCCAGCCGTTCTTCATCTCCGCCACCGAGGGGTGGGCGCTGGCCACCACCAGCGTGCGGGACCTCTACGCCGAGGGGGACCTGCATGCTGGTGAGGTGGGCGGTGACTTCGCGCCCGAATCCGAACGGCTCGGGGTGGCGACGGCGCAGGTGCACGCCGATCTGGCCCGGGCGTTAGGGGTGGCGCCGGCCGGAGCGGACTACCTGCGCCGGCTCACAGCCGCGATGACCGCCCGCCTGCGCGCCGCGGTGGAGGCCGTGCCGGCCTTGGCCCCCCATGCGCGGCAGGTGCAGATGGCCTTCGAGGCGGCACGGGACCTGCCGGAGGCGCACGCGCAGCCGACCACACCGCCGCTCACAGTGCAGCGCATCCACGGCGACTTCCACCTGGGCCAGGTGCTGCGGGTGGACTCGGGGTGGATTCTGCTCGACTTCGAGGGCGAGCCGGTAAAGCCCCTGAGCGAACGTCAACAGCCGGACAGCCCGTTGCGGGACGTGGCCGGCATGCTGCGCTCGTTCGACTACGCTGCTCGCTTCCTGCTGGCCGACCGGGCACGCAACGCCACTCTGGAGTTCCGCGCGACGGAGTGGGCCCAGCGCAATCGGGACGCCTTCTGCGACGGCTACGCGCAGAGCGCGGGGAGCGATCCGCGTGATCGCGCCCCGCTCCTGCGCGCGTACGAACTGGACAAGGCCGTGTACGAAGTGGTGTACGAGGCTCGGCATCGACCGGCGTGGCTGGCCATTCCGCTCAATTCCATCGAACGACTGGTGAAGCAGCTATGACCTCCAACGACCCCCGCCGACCCTCTGCGGCCAAGCCGGCAGCACGCGATCCGCGTGTCGCGCCGGTGTCTGATGCCGAGCTGGCACGGCTCTCCGGCGGGGCGCACTCGGACCCGCACTCGATCCTGGGCGCCCATCCGCACAACGGCAACGTCACCATCAGGACCCTGCGCCATGCGGCCGACGCTGTGACGCTCGTCGCCGGGGACTCCCGCATCCCACTCGAGCACGAACGTGACGGCATCTGGGTCGGCGTCTGGCCGGGCCCCGACGTCCCCGACTATCGGTTGGACGTCTCCTACGGCGGCGACGTGCACCCGGTCGATGACCCCTACCGCTACCTGCCAACGCTCGGCGATCTCGACCTGCACCTGATCTCCGAGGGTCGCCACGAGCGGCTCTGGGAGGTGCTCGGGGCGCATGTCCGCGGCTACCAGACGCTGATGGGGGCGGTGAGCGGCACGTCGTTCGCGGTGTGGGCACCCAACGCCCAGGCGGTGCGGGTCGTGGGGGACCTCAACTCCTGGGACGGCCGCGCACACCAGATGCGCTCGATGGGGCCCAGCGGGGTGTGGGAGCTCTTCGTCCCGCACGTCGGTGACGGCACGCGCTACAAGTACGAACTGCTCGGTCGGGACGGGATCTGGCGACAGAAGGCGGACCCGCTCGCCTTCGCCACCGAGCATCCGCCAGCGACGTCATCGATGGTGTTCACCTCCACCTACGACTGGACCGACGCGGACTGGTTGACCCGGCGGGCCGCCACCGACGCGGTACGGTCGCCGATGTCGGCCTACGAGGTGCACCTGGGCTCCTGGCGGGCCGGCCTGTCCTACCGGGAGCTGGCCGAGGAGCTGGTGGACTACGTCACCGACCTTGGCTTCACCCACATCGAGCTGCTGCCGCCGGCCGAGCACCCCTTCGGCGGGTCCTGGGGCTACCAGGTGTCGGCCTACTTCGCGCCGACGTCGCGCTTCGGCTCCCCGGACGACTTCCGCTACTTCGTCGACCGGATGCACGCCGCCGGCATCGGCGTGCTCGTCGACTGGGTACCGGCGCACTTTCCGAAGGACGAGTGGGCACTGGGCCGCTTCGACGGCACCGCGCTTTACGAGCACGAGGACCCCCGGCTCGGCGAGCAGCCTGACTGGGGCACCTACATCTTCAACTTCGGCCGCCGTGAGGTCCGCAACTTCCTCGTCGCCAATGCCCTGTTCTGGCTGGAGGAACTGCACATCGACGGCCTGCGGGTCGATGCCGTCGCCTCGATGCTCTACCTGGACTACTCGCGCAAGGAGGGCGAGTGGGTGCCCAACCGCTACGGCGGCCGGGAGAACCTCGACGCGGTGGAGTTCCTCCAGGAGATGAACGCCACGGTCTACCGCCGGGTGCCAGGCGCGATCACCATCGCCGAGGAGTCCACATCCTGGGCCGGGGTCTCGCGGCCCACCTATCTGGGCGGCCTCGGGTTCGGCTTCAAGTGGAACATGGGGTGGATGCACGACACGCTGAGCTACTTCCAGCACGATCCGATCCACCGGCGCTTCCACCACCACGAGCTGACGTTCTCGCTCGTGTACGCGTGGACCGAGAACTTCATCCTGCCGCTCTCCCACGACGAGGTCGTGCACGGCAAGGGCTCGCTGCTCGCGAAGATGCCGGGCGACCGCTGGCAGCAGCTCGCGAACCTGCGCGCGCTCTACGCGTACATGTGGGCGCACCCGGGCAAGAAGCTGCTCTTCATGGGCGGCGAGCTCGCGAACCCGTGGGAGTGGGCGGACGAGGACGAGCTGCCCTGGTGGCTGCTCGACCACACCGAGCACGCGGGCGTTCGCGACCTGATGCGCGACCTGAACCGCATCTACCGCGAGGAGCCTGCGCTCTGGGAGGTCGACTTCTCGCACGAGGGGTTCCGCTGGATCGAGCCGAACGACGCGCTCAACAACGTGCTCGTCTTCGCGCGCCTGTCGAAGGACGGAACGCGGCAGATCGTCTGCATCGCGAATCTCGCGCCGGTCCCCCGTGAGGGCTATCGCGTGGGGCTGCCGGTCGGCGGAGCATGGCAGGAGGTCCTGAACACCGATTCGTCCTACTACGGCGGAACGGGAGTCGGGAACCTCGGCGAGGTGAAGGCGGAGGCACGGCCGTGGCACGACCAGCCCTGCTCGGCGTCGCTGACGCTGCCGCCGCTGAGCGTGATCTGGCTGCGGCCGTCGGCGCCCGGCTCGCCGTAGACCCGGGAATCTGGTTCCGCTGCGCGGAATCAGATTCGGGTCAGATTCGCGAGGTACACAGCTCGGGCCACTGGGTACGGTTCGCGCGATGTCCGAGCCAGTGATGCCAGCCCTCGGGGCGATTCCGGTCGACGGGCAGCGGGCCGAGTTTCGCGTCTGGGCTCCGGCGGCGTCACGGGTCGACGTGCGCCTGCGCGGGGCCGACCGGCCACTCGAAGCTGTCGGAGACGGCTTCCATGCCGGCATCGTCGCGGCGACGGACGGCGACCCCTATCTCTTCGTGCTCGACGGTGGCGCCGCCCTTCCCGACCCGTGCTCACGGTTCCAGCCGCAGGGGATCAAGGGGCCGTCGTGCGTTGTCGATCCGACGCGCATTCGGATCGCACCGGGGCCGGAACTGTCGCTCGAGGAGCTCGTGCTCTACGAGCTGCACGTGGGCACGTTCACGGACGAGGGCACCTTCGACGCAGTGATCCCTCACCTGGCGCGCCTGCGCCACCTGGGCGTCACGGCGATCGAGCTGATGCCCGTCGCGACGTTTCCCGGCGACCGTGGCTGGGGGTACGACGGTGTCTATGCCTTCGCGCCGCATCCCGCCTACGGCGGCCCTCAGGGGCTCGCGCGGCTCGTCGACGCGGCTCATCGCGCGGGGCTCGGCGTCCTGCTCGACGTCGTCTACAACCACATCGGGCCGGGCTCGGAAGCGATCGGTGCGTTCGGGCCGTACTTCACGGGGCGCCACCACACATTCTGGGGAGACGCAATCGACTATTCCCAGCGCGGCGTGCGCGAGTGGGCGATTCAGAACGCGCTCATGTGGACTCGCGACTATCGCATCGACGGCGTGCGGCTCGACGCTGTGCACGCGATCTACGACGACTCGCCGATGCATGTGCTGCGCGAACTGCGCGAGCGGGTCGACGGGCTCGTCACCAGCGAGATGGGGCACGACGACTTCCGGCCGCTCGAGGAGTGGGGGCACGACGCGATGTGGCTCGACAACCTGCACCACGAGCTGCACGTGCTGCTGACCGGCGAGCACGACGGCTACTACGCACCGTTCGGCTCCCTGGACGGAGTCGTGCGCGAGCTGACTCGACCGGCGCCGGAACGGCTGATCGTGGCGGCGCAGAACCACGACCAGGTCGGAAACCGCGCCCTCGGTGACCGGCTGCCCCCCGACGCGCACCGCGTAGCCTTGGCGATCGTGTTGTTCTCCCTCTCGACACCGCTTCTCTTCATGGGCGAGGAGCACGACGAGCGCGCGCCGTTCCAGTTCTTCACCGATCACATCGATCCGCTGATCGCGGAGGCGACGCGCGAGGGGCGCAAGCGGGAGTTCGCGGCCTTCGAGTCGTTTGCGGGTGAAGAGCCGCCCGACCCGCAGGCGTTGTCGACCTTCGAGCGCTCCCGCATCTCGCAGCCCGAACCCGACCCCTTCTACCGCGAGCTGATCCGCCTGCGAGGGGAGCTGCCCCGCGAGCTCGAGCTCGCGGTCGACGGCCGTGTCCTGACGC
>JADGOV010000039.1 GCA_017882785.1 Frankiaceae bacterium | reverse complement strand
GGCGGCGTCGCACTGGCGGGGGCGCTGCTCGGCGCGCTCGGCGTCCTCATCGCGGGGGCCGTCGTCGTCGTGGCGTTCACCGTCTTCGCCCGACCGATCGCGGACTACCGGGACTGCCTGTCCCGGTCCACCGGGGACCGGGCCGCTGAGCAGGTCTGCGCGGAGAATCTGCGCCGGCAACTCGACAACGACCTCCGCCGTTGATCACCGCCCGCTAGCCGGCACCCATCAGGCCAGCCATGAGCTTCGCGGTCTCGGTGGGTGTCTTGCCCACCCGGACACCCGCGGCCTCCAGCGCCTGCTTCTTGGCCTCGGCGGTGCCGGCCGACCCGGAGATGATCGCCCCGGCGTGACCCATGGTCTTGCCGACCGGCGCGGTGAAGCCGGCGATGTAGCCGACGACCGGCTTGCGGACGTGCTCGCGGATATAGTCAGCGGCCCGCTCTTCGGCGTCCCCGCCGATTTCACCGATCATGACGACGGCGTCGGTGTCGGGGTCCGCCTCGAATGCCTGCAGGCAGTCGATGTGCGTGGTGCCGATCACCGGGTCGCCGCCGATGCCGACGCAGGTGGAGAAGCCGACGTCGCGCAGTTCGTACATCATCTGGTAAGTCAAGGTGCCGCTCTTGCTGACCAGCCCGACCCGGCCGGGCTTGGTGATGTCCGCCGGGATGATCCCGGCGTTGCTCTGACCGGGAGAGGCGACGCCGGGGCAGTTCGGGCCGACGATGCGGGTCGCGCCGCCGGTGGCCACGGCGTGCGACCAGAAAGCGGTCGAGTCGTGCACCGGAATGCCCTCGGTGATCACCACGCACAGCGGCACGCCGGCGTCGATGGTCTCCAGCACCGCCGCCTTGGCGAACCGCGGCGGGACGAACACCACCGAGACGTTCGCCCCCGTCTCGTTGACCGCCTCCGGTACCGAGGAGAAGACCGGGATGCCGTCCACCTCCTTGCCCCCCTTGCCCGGGGTCACGCCGGCGACGATGTCGCTCCCGGCGGCCACCATGCGGCGGGTGTGCTTGGTGCCCTCGGAGCCGGTGATGCCCTGCACCAGGATGCGGCTGTGCTGGTTCAACCAGATGGCCATCGGTCAGGCTCCCTTGCTCGCGAGCTTCGCGGCCAGATCGGCAGCGCCGTCCATGGTGTCGACCCGGCGCACCGCGCCCGGCCCGGCGGTAGCTGAGTAGCTGTCCAGCAGCCGCCGCCCTTCCTCGGCGTTGTTGCCGTCGAGACGGACGACCAAGGGTCGGTCGACCTTCTCGCCGCGCTCCGCCAACAGGCCCAGCGCTGACACGATCCCGTTGGCCACCGCGTCACAGGCGGTGATACCGCCGAAGACGTTGACGAAGACGCTGCGCACAGCGGGGTCGGAGAGCACGATCTCCAGGCCGGCCGCCATCACGTCAGCCGACGCCCCGCCGCCGATGTCGAGGAAGTTGGCCGGCTTGACCCCGTCGTAGCGCTCACCGGCGTAAGCCACGACATCCAGCGTGCTCATCACCAGGCCGGCGCCGTTGCCGATGATCCCGACCTCACCGTCGAGCCTGACGTAGTTGAGGTCCTTCTCCTTGGCGGCCCGTTCCAGCGGGTCCTCCGCGCCGACGTCCTCATACTGCGACCAGTCGTCATGCCGGAATCGGGCATTGTCATCGAGGGTGACTTTGCCGTCCAGGGCGATCACCTGACCGTCCCCGGTAAGGATGAGCGGGTTGACCTCCACCAACGTCGCGTCGCTGCTGTCGAAGGCGGTCCACAGCGCGGCGATCAGGCTGGCGGCACCGTCCAGTGCGGCCGCCGGCAGGCCCCCCTGCGCAGCGATCCGCCGGGCGCCCGCCTCATCGATGCCAGCAGGGTCGACTGCCACCTTGGCCAGCGCCTCGGGCTTGGTGGCCGCAACCTCCTCGATCTCCATGCCGCCTTCGCGTGAGCACATGGCGAGGTAGGACCGGCCGGCCCGATCGAGCAGGAAGGAGAAGTAGTACTCCTCGGCGATGTCGCTGGCCTGCTCGACGAGAACCCGGTGGACGGTGTGACCCTTGATGTCCATGCCGAGAATCTGTCCGGCGACGGCCTGGGCCGCCTCCGGGCCGTCCGCGACCTTGACCCCACCAGCCTTGCCGCGGCCACCCACCTTGACCTGGGCCTTGACCACGACGCGACCGCCGAGTTCGGCGGCGATGCCCCGCGCCTCCTCCGGCGTTGTCGCCACCCGCCCGCTGGGCACCGGCACGCCGAAACCGGCGAAGAGCTCCTTGGCCTGGTGTTCGAAAAGGTCCACGACAGGCAACCTACCGACCCCGGGCGGCGCATCGAGCGCCGGCCCTGCTCAGGCGTCGGCGGGTGCGGCGACGTGCGAGGTGACCCAGTTGACGATCTCCCCCGTGGTTGCCCCCGGGGTGAAAATCCCCGAAACGCCGATCTTCTCCAGTTCCGGGATGTCGTCCTCCGGGATGATGCCGCCGCCGAAGAGCACGATGTCGGTGGCATCGCGTTCCTGGAGCAACTCCATCACCCGGGTGAACAGCGTCATGTGCGCGCCGGAGAGCACGGACAACCCTATGCAGTCCGCGTCCTCCTGGATGGCCGCGTCCACGATCTGCTCCGGAGTCTGATGGAGCCCGGTGTAGATGACCTCCATGCCAGCGTCCCGCAGGGCACGCGCCACCACCTTGGCGCCCCGATCATGTCCATCCAGACCGGGTTTCGCCACCACCACGCGGATCGGGGCCGATGTTGCCATATATTGCGCACCTCCGCTGGGCTGCCCTGACAGCAGGGTATCTGTCGGGGGCGAAATCGGTTGCGCCGGCAGCTTCGCGCCCGGCATCCTGGTCTGCCGAGCGGGGCGCCACTCCGGGCGCCACAGCCGGCCGTCGCGATCGAGGAGGACAGCCATGGTCACCTACCGCGACCTTGCCCTCGTTCCCTCCGTTGCTGCCGCTGCCTGACTCTGGCCTGACTGTGCGGCGGCCGAACCTCTGGAGTTCGCGTTGCCCGTTCCACCCGCTCCGTCCTGTCCACCCTCTTCTTTGGCTGATTTCCTGAGCACGCTCGGTGCCGATCCCGCGGTCATCGCCGCTCTCGCGACCCACCGGGTTCCCGGTCGGGTGACACGCGCGGAACGCGGCGGCGCGCTCGTCGCCACACTCCCCGGCGAGGTAGCCACCCCGTACGCCGAGGTCACCGTCGGAGACTGGGTGACCCTCCGCGACGGGGTCATCGACGGCGTCCTGCCGCGCCGGGGCACGATCGTGCGCGCCGATCCCGGCGGTCGCAGCAGCAGCCGGGTGTTGGCGGCGAACGTCGACACCGTGCTCATCTGCACACCGGTGTGCGCCGACCCGCCCGCCCGCCGACTGGAGCGGTTGCTGTCGCTGGCCTGGGGTTCGACCGCCACACCCGTGCTCGTGGCGACCAAGGCCGACCTCAGCGAGGCTGCGCTCGAGCCGTTGCGCCGACTCGCTCCCGGGGTGGCGGTCGTCCGCACCGCCCCCGACGACGTCGGGGGGCTGAGCCCCTACGTCGGCCCCGGCCGCACGGTCGTCCTCCTCGGTGCGAGCGGCGTCGGTAAGTCCACCCTGGCGAACGCCCTGCTCAGGCAGGACGTGTTGGCCACCCGGCCCATCCGCGCCGACGGGAAGGGCCGGCACACCACGTCCTGGCGCCAGCTCGTGGCGCTGCCGGCCGGCGGCGCCCTCATCGACACCCCCGGGCTGCGCGGTGTGGGTCTGGCCGCCGGGGACGCCGATGGCGTTTCGCTCGCGTTCGCCGATGTGGCCGATCTCGCCACCGGCTGCCGCTTCCGGGACTGCTCCCACGACAGTGAGCCGGGCTGTGCGGTGTCCGGCGCGGTGGACGCCGGCGTCCTCGACGCCCAGCGCGTACGCAGCCATCGCCGCCTGCAGCGCGAGCTGGAGTGGCAGACCGCCAAGAACGACGCGCGGCTGCGCGCCGAGCGCAACCGCCGCGGGCGGGCCGTCACCCAGGAGCATCGCCAGCGAGGACGATGACGGTCGGTGACGGCCGGGTCCCTGCTCAGGCCTCGACGCGGCCCGATTCTCTCCTCCCGGCGCCGATCTTCCCTCGCGCGCCGATCATGCTCAATCGAACCCCCGGAAGGCCTCGGGGACCTCCCATCTCGCATGATCGGCATCCGCAGCGTGCATTCGCGCATGATCGGCGGAGCCAACGGACGTTCGAGCGTGATCGACACGGGCATGCGTCACTCCGTGACAGCTCCGCCGGGACAGAGCCCACCTTGAGCGGAGCTAGCGGTCGAACACGAGAATCTCGTACTCGTCGGCGGTTGCCCGGTCCCGTGACGGATCGGGCAACCGCTGGACCTGCGCCAGGACCGGCCCGACCTCGGCGCGCCAGACCTCCTCGGAGATCTCCCAGAGAATGGAGAACGTCCGGTGCTCTATCCGTCGGGCCAGTTCCGCCGGCGACAGCGGCCGCGGGCCGACCCACACCCGCTGTTGTGCGACGAGTCGCAGACCGGCAGCCGCGGCGATCGGCAACAGGCGGCGCGCCGCGTCCGGCCGACCGGCCGGCTGCAGCTGTCGCCACATGGTCGAGATCAGCTCCTCGACGTCGGTGCCCGCATTACGCCGAGAAGCACCGGAGACGATCACACATCGGCCGGTGGGGCGCACGACACGGCCAAGCTCGCAGATCACCGCCCGGGTGTCGGCGACGAGGTGCAGCACCCACACCGCACAGGCAGCTGCCACCGCGCCGTCGGCCACCGGCAGCCGGGCCGCGTCGGCCTGGGCGAGGCACGGACCGAGGCGTTCCTTGGCCTTGACGAGCATGGGCCGCGAGAGGTCGACGCCGACCACATCGCGGCCTGCGGCCCGCAGACCGGCAGCGACCACGCCGGTGCCGACGCCGACCTCGAGCACCCGACCGTCGGGCAGGTGGCCCAGCAGCGCGTTCGCGAAGGTGATCCCCCGGCTTTCCCCGCCGCGGGTCGCGTCGTACTCCTCGGCAACCCGGTCGAACGCCAGCGATCGCTCCCGTTCGGCCATACCGGAACGGTAGCTGGCGGCGGTGCTGCCCACGCGAGTGTGCGGTCAGTCGCAGAGCCGGTCGGCCAGCTTCTCGAGCCCATCGGCGACAACCAGCCCGGGCAGTCCCGTCGGCGGGTCGCCACCACCGCCAGGTCCCCACTCTTCGGGCCGGCGCACAAAGATCGGCCGCAGCCCGACCCGGGCCGCCGCGACCAGGTCGTCGCCGTGCGCGGCGACCATCGCGGCCTCTCGCGGGTCGCACTCGAGCAGCTCGGCGCAGCGCAGGTAGACCCGCGGTTCGGGCTTGTAGCTGCCGGCGAGCTGCGCGGAGAGGACAGCGTCGACCCGCAGGTCGGCGAAGCGGAACAGGTCGACCAGCAGAGCGATGTGCCCGTTGGAGAGGGTCGCTGTGCGGAACCGGGCCCGCAGCCGATCCAGCCCGGTGCGAGTGTCCGGCCACGGCCGCAGCCGCCGCCAGGCCCGGACGAGTGTCTCGCGCCCCTCGGCAGGCAGCGCGACCCGGTGGTGGTGCAGGACCTGGGCGAGGGTGTCGCGCTGCACGGCGTCGAGATCCAGCCAGGTCGGCCCGCCGCGCACCGTGTCCAAGGCCGGCTGGTAGGCCCGCCGCCAGTCGTCCACGACCGCCGCCCAGTCCGCAGAGACCCCCATCCGGGAGCCCACGTCGGCCGCCTCGTCAAGGAGACTGCCGCGCCAGTCGAGGAGGGTACCGAAGACGTCGAAGAACAAGACGCGCGTGTCCGGCACCCGACCTACAGCTTTTCGATCGGCGCGTACCGCAGGAGCAATCTCTTGACTCCTACGTCACCACCGAAGTCGATCTCCGCCTGGGTGCGCTCCCCGACGCCGGTCGTACTGATCACGCGGCCCAGTCCGAAGGTGTCGTGCGCAACCCGGTCACCGGGGGTCAGGTTGGGTATCGGTTTGGCCTCGGCCCGTCCGCGGGTCGGCCGGGTGGGGGCGGTCATCGGCGTGGGGGCGGCGCGGCGCCAGTCGAGCAGCTCCGCCGGTATCTCCTCGAAGAACCGCGACGGCGGGTTGTAGGCGGGTGCACCCCAGGCGCTGCGGATCTGCGCGCGGGTGAGGTAGAGCCGTTGTCGCGCCCGGGTGATGCCGACATAGGCCAGCCGGCGCTCCTCCTCCAGCTCCGTCGGGTCACCGAGGGAACGGACGTGGGGGAAGACCCCGTCCTCCAGCCCGGTGAGAAAGACGACCGGGAACTCCAGGCCCTTGGCGGTGTGCAGGGTCATCAGGGTGACGACCCCACCGCCGCCCTCGTCGTCCGGGATGGAATCGGCGTCGGCGATGAGTGAGACGCGCTCCAGGAAATCGCCGACCGTGCCCGGCTGGTCGACCTCGGCGGCGGACTCCTCGAACTCCCGGGCGACGGCGATGAGCTCATGGAGGTTCTCCACCCGTCCCTCGTCCTGCGGGTCGGTGCTGCCGCTGAGTTCGGCGAGGTATCCGGTCTTGGCCAGGATCTCCTCCAGCATCCCGGCCGGCCCAGCTCCACCGTCGATGAGCGCACCCAGGGTGTCGAGCAGCCCGGCGAAGTCCTGCACCGCCTTCGCGGACCGGGCTGCGATGCCGGGGGCCTCCTCGCAGCGACGCAGCGCGGCCGCGAAGGGGATCCGCTCCCGCGCGGCCAAGGCGTCGATGCAGGCCGCGGCCCGGTCGCCGATCCCGCGCTTGGGTACGTTGAGGATGCGCCGCAGCGACACGGTGTCCGCCGGATTGGCCAGCACGCGCAGGTAGGCGAGGGCGTCGCGCACCTCGCGCCGCTCGTAGAAGCGCACCCCGCCGACCACCTTGTACGGCAGGCCGACGCGGATGAACACCTCCTCGAAGACCCGACTCTGGGCGTTGGTGCGGTAGAACACCGCCACGTCGGCGGCCCGGACCCCCGCGTCGTCGGCCAAGGCGTCGATCTCCTCGGCGACGAAGGCGGCCTCGTCGTGCTCGTCGTCGGCGACGTAGGCCACGATCGGGGTGCCGTTGCCGGCGTCGGTCCACAGCCGCTTCGGCTTGCGGCCGGGGTTGCGAGCGATCACCGCGTTGGCCGCGGACAGGATCGTCTGGGTCGACCGGTAGTTCTGCTCGAGGAGCACCACGGTCGCGTCCGGGTAGTCCTGCTCGAACTGCAGGATGTTGCGGATCGTGGCACCGCGGAAGGCATAGATCGACTGGTCGGCGTCCCCGACGACGCAGAGCGCACTGCGCTCGGCGCCGGTGCCGACCAGCTCCCGGACGAGTGCGTACTGGGCGTGGTTGGTGTCCTGGTATTCATCCACCAGCACGTGCCGGAACCGCCGACGGTAGTGCTCGGCCACCTCGGGAAAGGCCTGCAGGAGGTGGACCGTGGTCATGATGAGATCGTCGAAGTCCAGCGCGTTGGCCTCGTGCAGCCGCTGCTGGTAGAGGCTGTACACCTCGGCGACGGTCCGCTCGAGGTGGCTGCTGGCCCTGCTCGCCGCGGTGTCGGAGTCGACGAGGTCGTTCTTGAGCGTGCTCACCTGGGCGGAGAGCGACCGGGCCGGATACCGCTTGGGATCCAGGTTGAGCGACCGCGCGACCAGGGTCATCAGCCGCTGGGCGTCACCCTGGTCGTAGATGGTGAAGCCGCTCGTGAAGCCGAACCGCTTGCCGTCGGCCCGCAGGATCCGCACGCAGGCGGAGTGGAACGTGGACACCCACATGGACCGGGCGCGCGGCCCGACCAACGCCGCGACCCGCTCCTTCATCTCGCCTGCGGCCTTGTTCGTAAAGGTGATCGCCAGCACCTCGCCCGAGGCGACCCCGCGGGCACCGATGAAGTGCGCGATCCGGTGGGTGAGCACGCGGGTCTTGCCTGAGCCGGCACCGGCGACGATGAGCAGCGGACCGCCGTCGTGCAGCACGGCGACTCGTTGCGGCCCGTTGAGCCCCTCGAGCAGCGTCGCGGGATCGACCGCAATCCGCCGCCGCGCGGTGGGCGGGGCGAGGTCGTCGGAGAGGGTACTCATCGGTGGTCCGAGCCTACGTGTGACCCGCGACCGAACGGTACGGCGACGCGCACCTGCCATCGACCCCGCAGGGGTCAGGGTCACACCAGCCGTCGGTCGGTGGCCCACCTGGTGAGTTCGTGCCGGTTGGACAGCTGCAGCTTGCGCAACACCGCGGAGACATGGGTCTCCACGGTCTTGATCGAGATCACCAACTCGCGGGCCACCTCCTTGTAGGCATAGCCGCGGGCGATGAGGCGCAGCACCTCGCGTTCCCGCTGGCTCAAGAGGTCCAGTTCGGGATCGGCGGCCGGCGGCAGCGGGCCGCTCTCGGCGAACGCGTCGAGGACGAAGCCGGCCAGCCGGGGTGAGAAGACGGCATCGCCGTCGGCGACGCGGCGGACGGCAGCTGCCAGATCCGGCCCGGAGATCGTCTTCGTCACGTATCCCCGGGCACCGGCGCGGACGACGCCGATCACGTCGTCCACCGTGTCGGAGACCGACAGCGCCAGGAAGCGGACGCGCGGCAACTCGGCGCGCAGCGCGGCCAGCACCGCCTGCCCCCCACCGTCGGGCATGTGGACATCGAGCAGCACCACATCCGGCACGGTCTGCCTGATCAACGCGACGGCGGACCGGACGTCGGCCGCCTCGCCGACCACCTCGACCAGGGCGCCGATCTCCGCCCGGACTCCCGCCCGGAACAGTCGGTGATCATCCACGACGACCACCCGAGGACGCGGCGCGTCCGCGCCGACAGTCATGTGCCGCCACCCCCCGGCCGCAGCGGCAGCGCGAGGGCGACCTCGGTGCCTTCCCCCTGGGCGCTGCGCAGGACGGCCGTCCCGCCGGCCCGCGCCATCCTGCCGACGAGGGACTCGCGAATGCCGTAGCGGTCGTGCGGCACGACGGCCGGGTCGAAGCCCGCACCGCGATCACGGACGTAGACGGTGACCCGTTCCGGCTCCACCTCGTAGAACACCGCGCCGCTGGCCGCACCGGAGGACTTGGCCGCGTTCACCATCGCCTCCCGGGCGGCCAGGATCACCGTCCGCAGGGACTCATCCAGCGGCCGGTCGCCCACACCGACCACCTCGAACGGCATCCCGTAGACCTCCTCGACCTCCACGGCCGCCGCCTCGACCGCCGCGCCAAACTGCCGGTCAGCGTCGGCGGCGGGGTGGTAGAGCCAGGAGCGCAGCTCCCGTTCGGAACTGCGAGCCAGCCGCTGTACCTGATGGGGGTCCGCCGCGTGCCGCTGAATGAGCGTCAGGGTCTGCAGGACCGAGTCGTGCACCCGGGTGGCGAGTTCGGTCCGCTCCTCCGAGCGGATCCGTTCCCGACGCTCCTCGTTCAACTCTCGCCACAGTCGCCACCAGAGCGGGGCGCTGACCAGGGCCAGCCCGCTGACGACGACGACGGTGGCCAGGATGCCCTGCCGAGCCGCGGCCAGGGCATCGTGCGTGGCGAGGAAGGCGGCCATGCCGGCCAGCACGAGGGCGCCACCCCCGACGAGACGCGCCGCGGCTGCTCCGGTCGCCGGGCCCGGGCCGATCAACCGGCGGGACAACCCGAGCCAGCGCAACCGGAGGCTCTCATCCGCCTGCCGCCAGATCAACCCGATGCCAGCGGCGGCCACCACCAGCGGCAGCGCCGCGCTGCCGTGCCAGCTCCCGGTGGCCACCGCCACCGCGAGGACGCCGAACGCCAGCGCCCCGAGACCGACCAGTTGGCTACTTCGCCCCCAGCGCGAGCGCGGCGCAGAGGTGCCCACACTGGCCTGTGGCACGAGGACCCAGAAGGCCGCGTACATCAGCAGACCGGCACCCTGCAGCGCGGCCAGCGCGACGAAGGCGACGCGCACCAGGACCACGTCGACCCCGAGATGCGCGGCCAGGCCGGCGGCCACACCGGCGACCAGCGGCCGATCCGGGTCGCGGTACAGCCGGCGATGCGCGACACCCGCCACAGCGTCCGCCATATCGCCCTCCCTGTGGGCACGATCGTGACACGCACCGCCCGCGGCCACCATCAGGTGTGACCCTGATCGGCGGCCGCCGCGAACCAGGGGTGGACCAGGGTCGCTCCCCGATGGCAGCGCGGCAGGCCACCGCCACGCTGAGTGCATGACGACTCCCGACGCGGGCACCGGGCCCGCTACCGCACCGCTCGGCGAGAGCCGGCGGCACCTCGTCCGCCGCCGGGACGACCGGCGCATCGCGGGTGTCTGCGCCGCCCTGGGCGCCTACACCGACATCGACCCCGTCATCTACCGGGTGGTCCTCGGCGTACTCGCCGTCTTCGGCGGCGCCGGATTCATCCTCTACGGGATCGGCTGGCTGTTCATCCCGGAGCTGGAGACCGGGCACGCCCCCATCGACGCCGTACTCCGTCGGCTGCCGCCGGAGACGCAGCGATGGCGCGGCTGGGCGCTGGCCGCGGTCCTACTGTTCGCCCTCCTGCTCATCGGCCCGATCCGGGACGGCGGTTGGACCGGGGTAAGCCTGGGAGCCCTGGCCGTGCTCGCCTTCCTGTGGCTCCGGGAGCATCGGCCCCCTGCGGCCGAACCGCCGTCCGCCGACGGCCCGTATCTGCCCGCGACCGCCGCCACCGTGCCCTTCTCGCCGCGTATCTCCCCCGGCGTCTCCCCGCCCCCGGCGCCCCGGTCCCGGTCCCCACTGGGGCTCATCACGCTCTGCGTGGCACTGGCTGCGGTGGGAGTCGGGCTGCTGCTCGACGCCTCCGGCGCGCTGCACGTCTCCGTGCTCGGACTGCTGGTCACCGCACTGGTCGTGGTCTGCGTCGGGCTGGTCGTCGGAGTGTGGGTCGGGCACGGGCGCTGGCTGGTGGTGCCGGCGCTGCTGCTCGGTGTCGCCGTGGTCGCTGCCGGGATGCTGCACAACGTGCCGTTGAGCGGCGGCGCCGGCAACCGACTGTGGGCACCGGCATCAGCGGCCGACGTGCAGCCGGCCTATCGGCTCGGAGCCGGCGACGCGACGCTCGACCTGTCCACATTCGGCACGCCTGCAGGCCTTCGGCAGATCCACGCCAGCGTCGGCTCTGGCCAGTTGACCGTACGGCTACCTGCCGCTCTCCCGGTCACCGTCCACGCCCACGCTGGCGCCGGGCGGCTGAAGGTCGTGGGTCAGGTCACGGACGGTCTCAGCGCCGAGCGTGACCTCAGCAGCGGTGGGCCTACCGTCAACCGGCTCGACCTGGACCTGCGGGTGGGCATCGGACAGGTGACGGTGACCCGGGTCTCGCCCTGACCCGGCGCCGGGGTCAGGCTCGCAACGGGTCCACCCAGCGGATGCCGCTGAAGCGGGAGAAGTCGGCATCACTGGAATACAGCACGGCACCGTGCTCCAGGGCGAGCGCCGCGAGATGCGCGTCGGATGTCATGTTCGCCGCGGTACCGACGTCCGCCAGCAGCGTCCGCAGGATGGTGGCATGGCGCTCGGTCGGATGGACGACCGCGGCACACGGTTGGGCCAGCCAGCCGTCGACCAGGTCCAGCGCCTCATCGGCGGACAGTGGCTGGGCGAACACGGCGGACCGGGTCGACAGTCGGACGAAGGCGAGCAGGACGAGCCACGGAAAGCCGACCGGTTCGGTCCCGGACAGCGCAGCCTCGAGCCACCGCCTCGCCAGTTGATGCTTCGGTGCGGTCACGTCGACGGCATAGATGAGCAGGTTGACGTCGACGAGCTTCACTTGCGCATGTGCAGCTTGCGCGTGAGCTCCACGTCCTCCAGATCAGCAGCCAGCCGCAACGCCGCATCGATGTCGACATCCGCGCGCAGGCCCATGGGGCGGGTGGGGACCGTGTACGGCTGGGCCGACCTGGGCGCGGCCAAACCGGCGCGGACGGCGGAGTTGAGGGCTTCCTTGAAGGACACGCCGCGCTGGCGCATCCCAGCACGCAGGGCGGCCACGACATCGGGATCGAGCGTCACCGTCGTCCGCATGATGACAGCTTAGCTGTCATCATCGAAGCATCACGGCTCAGCTGCGCGCGAACTTCAGGTGCGTGACGCCTGGCGCTGCCACGGTTCTGACGTGGGCGAGGTGTGGGTTGCCGACGCCCAGGCCGTCGAAGAGTCGTTCCCCGTCGCCGAGGAAGATCGGCACGAGGTTGATCTCCATCTCGTCGACCAGACCCGCAGCGAGGTACCGCCGGGCGGCCTCGGCGCCGCCCGCGAGTGAGACGTCCTTTCCGGCCGCCGCATGCCGCGCCTGATCGAGCGCCGATTCGATGCCGTCGGTGACGAAGGTGAACGTGGTGCCGCCGTCGCATCCGAGCGGCTCACGCGGATGGTGGGTCAGCACGAACACCGGGTGGTGAAACGGCGGATTGTCACCCCACCAGCCGTTCCACGGGTCATCGGGCCACGGTCCGGTTCCTCCACCGAACATGTTGCGTCCCATCACGGTGGCGCCGATATTGGCCAGCGACGCCTCGACCACGAGCGTGCTCGCGTTGACGCTGCCGCCCTCGAGCCCGTGCGGCTCCTTCCAGGCAGCGAGCGCGAACGCCCAGTCGTGCAGGTGCATGCCGCCGACGCCCAAGGGGTTGTCGACGTCCTGCTCGGGACCGGCGACGAAGCCGTCGAGGGACATGGCGATCGTGAGTCGGAGCTTGCTCATCGGGGACCTCGTGATCGGAGGAACGGGGCCGCGGCACACCGCCATCGTGGCTCAGCTGATGCCGGCCACCGCCGCTACCCCCAGCCCGACCACGAGCAGCAGCCCCGCGAGACGGACGTGCAGGAAGGCGATCGCGGCGTACCACAGCGGCCAGACCGGGAAGTTCGCCGGCGGTTCGACCGGTGGCGGGGCGAGGTAGTACGGCCAGAGCTTGACCAGCCTGGGCAGCGCGCCGAGGGTGAGCAGCGCGGGCCACGGCAACGCGCCGACGGCCGCCGACAGCGCGACCAAGACGTAGAAGGCGACCATGAGGCCGAGCGTGAGGTGGCGGGCCCGGCGCTCACCGAGCAGCACGGGCAGTGTCCGGGTGCCGACGGGGGCATCGTATGGGATCTTGTCGACGTGCTTGCCCATGAGCACGCTGGTGCAGAGCAGCCCGTAGGGGACCGAGGCCAGCCAGACCTGCCACGGCAGGGAACCGGTCGCGGCGAAGTACGTGCCACCGATCATCAACGGTCCCCAGACCACGAGGACGTCGGGCTCGCCGAGGCCGATCTTCTTCAACCGCAGCGGCGGTGCCGTGTAGGCCACCGACAGCAGGAACCCGCCGAGGGCGAAGGCCACGATCGGCCAGCCGCGGCGGGCCGCGAGCACGGCGAGGATGAGAAGATCCGCCGAGTTGGCGAGCAGGATCGCGGTCCAGAGCCGACGCTTTGTGACCAATCCGGCCAGCAGCGGGTGCGGGGCGTAGAGCGCCCGCGGATAGGACGCGGTGTCCCCACCGACCTGGGTGTCGAACAGGTCGTTCATCAGGTTGTTCGCCAGGTGCGCGGCCGTGATGCCGATCACCGCCAACGTCAGGTCCAGCGCGCTAAAGCCCGGCTGCCCGACGGCCAACAGCCCGGCGACCGCGCCGGCGAAGAGGGTCATCGGCAGCACGGCGGCCCGGGTGACCACGATCCACCGGGTGACCGCGTCGATCGGACCGGCCGGCGGGTTGGTCGTCGCGGCCGCATATCGCCACGCGGCAAGGCGACGCAGAGGTGGTTCAACCGTGGCGCTCATAGTCCGACGCTACGTCGACATCTGCGAGACTCGAGGCGTGCCGCGACGACCCGTTCCCCGCTGTCCCGCCCTTCCTACGCGGGTGGTCGACTCATGCTGAGCGACTCCGACGTCGAGCGCGCCCTGGTGGTGACGGCCCATCCGGACGACGTCGACTTCGGCAGTGCCGGCACCATCGCGAGCTGGACGCATGGCGGCACGTCCGTGTCCTATTGCATCGTCACCGACGGCGACGCCGGCGGCTTCGACCGGTCGGTGCCCCGGTCGGAGATTCCGCGGATCAGGCAGGCCGAACAGCGAGCCGCGGCGGCCGTCGTCGGCGTCAGCGACGTGCGCTTCCTCGGCTACCCGGACGGTCGGGTGGAGGCCTCCTACCGTCTCCGCCGGGACATCGCCAGGGAGATCCGCCGGGCGCGACCCCAGCGGATGATCATTCAGTCCCCCGAGCGCAACCTCGCCCGGATCGCGGCCGGCCATCCCGACCATCGCGCGGTGGGCGAGGCGACGCTGAACGCTATCTATCCGGATGCCCGCAACCCCTTCGCCCATCCAGAACTGCTTCAGGAGGAGGGGTTGGAATCCTGGTCGGTGCCGGAGGTGTGGATCAGCGGCGGCCCCAGGCTCAACCACTACGTCGACATCACCGACACCTTTGAGCAGAAGGTGACGGCCCTGCGGGCGCATGCCAGCCAGACCGGGCACATGACCGATCTGGAGGACCTGCTCCGCAACTGGCTGACGCCCAACGCCAAGGCGGCCGGCCTACCAGCAGGCCGGCTCGCCGAGGCCTACCAGGTCGTGGAGATTCCTACCTGAATCGGAGTCACCTGAATCGGGGTCAGCTGCCGTTGGGCACGGTGATCTCCCGCTTGAGAATCTTGCCGGTGGGTCCGTGTGGCAACTCCTCGATGAGGATCACCCGACGCGGGTACTTGTACGCGGCGACCTGCGCCTTGACGTGATCCCGCAGCTCCTCCGGGGTAGCGGTGGCGCCGTCCTTGAGGACGACCACGGCCGCGACCTCCTCGCCGAACTCGGCGTGCGGCGTGCCGATCACGGCCGCCTCGGCGACCGCCGGGTGCTCGTAGAGCACCTCTTCGATCTCCCGGGGGTACACGTTGTAGCCGGCCCTGATGATCATGTCCTTCTTGCGGTCGACGATGAAGTAGTAACCCTCCTCGTCCAGGGTGGCCATGTCTCCGGTGGCGAACCAGCCGTCCTTCATCACCGACGCGGTGGCCTCCGGGTTCTGCCAGTAGCCCCGCATCACGTTGTGGCCGCGGATGCAGATCTCGCCGATCTCACCGGGGCCTACCTCGTTGCCCTCGTCGTCGGCCAACCTCATCTCGACGCCCGCGATCGGGGTGCCGATGGAGCCGGCCTTGCGCTCCCGATCCGGGTGGTTGAACGAGGCTACCGGGCTGGTCTCCGACAGTCCGTATCCCTCGAGCAGGACGGCGTCGAAGGTGGACTCGAAGGCCTTGATCACCTCCACCGGAAGGGCTGACCCGCCGGAGATGCACAGCCGCAGCGAGGAGGTGTCGTACTCCTTCGCCGCCGGAAAGTGCACCAACCCGACGTACATCGTCGGGACGCCCAACAAGATGGTGATCTTGTCCCGTTGGATGATCTCCAGGCATTCCTTGGCGGTGAACTTCGGCAGCAGGCTCAACATCGCTCCGGTATAGACAGCGACGTTCATCGAGCAGGTCTGGCCGAAGGAGTGGAACAGCGGCAGCGCACCGAGGAAGCGGTCCTCCGCCGTGGCCTTGGCCAACGTGTCGGCCGTGATCGTGGCATTGGTGTACATGTTGGCGTGGGTGAGCTCCGCGCCCTTGGGCGTGCCGGTGGTGCCGCTGGTGTAGAGGATCACCGCGGTGTCCGAGCCGTCCCGGTCGACCGTCTCGGTGACCGGCTCCTCCGCCGCCAGCGCCTTCTCGAACTCGCCCGGGGTCACCACGACGAGTTCGGCGCCGGCGGCCTCGGCGCCGACCTTGGCGGCATCCGCGAAGCCCATCCAGGCAAAGATCGCCTTCGCTCCCGAGTCGGTCAGGTAGAACGAGGTCTCCCGCCCTTTGAGGAGCACGTTCATCGGCACCACGATGCCCCCGACCCGCAGGATGGCGTAGTAGACGATCGGGAAGTACGGGACGTTCGGCAGCATGATCCCCACTCGGTCGCCGGCCTGCACGCCGAGCCGGCGCAACATGCCGGCGCAGCGGGCGACGGCGCCGTCGAGTTGGGCGTAGGTCATGCTGGCCTCGCCGAGTTTCACCGCCGGGCGGTCCGCGTAACGGTCGACGGAATCGGTGAGGATGTGCGCCAGATTCGCGGTCATTGTCTATCCAACCTCCTGCCAGATAGGCCCGCTTCCATGGGGGCCTTGGGTCCATCGAACCAGCTTCGGGCGCGGCCCCGGCAGGGCAGGGGTCGTACGCTCTCGGTCATGCGCGACCCCCACCCGCTGCCCGGCACGGACTTTGTCATCGACGGGCGACGGGTTCACGTGGTCCGGCACGGCCGCGGCGGACGTTTGCCGCTGCTGCTGCTGCACGGCCTGCCGACGTCCTCCTACCTGTGGCGCGACGTCATGCGAGACCTGGAACGGGAGCTGCCGACCATCGCCCCCGACCTGCTGGGGATGGGTCGCAGCGAGCGACCCCGGGTCGGGGGCTACGACCTGCCCGCGCAGGCCCGAAGGCTCCTCGGGCTGCTGGACGCGCTGCACCTGGAGCGGGTCGCCGTGGCCGGGCACGTGCTCGGTGGCGCGGTCGCGGTGCACCTGGCGGCCCTCGCTCCGGACCGGGTGGCCGGACTGGTGCTGCTCGGCACGCCGCTGCACGCCGAGACGTGGCCGGTGCCGGCTGTGCTACCGCTCACGCTGCCGGGGCTGGGTTGGGCCTACGCCAGAGCCGCTGGACGGATGCCGGCTCTGGCCCGCCGCTTGTTGGCCGGCGGGCTGGGGGCCACCGGCGTGCTGCCCCCCGAGGTGCTGCACCGCTACACCGCGCCCCTGCTCACCCCGGACGGCGCCCGCGGCCTCGTACGGTTCGTCCAGTCGGTCGACCTGCGGACGACTTCGGCGCTGTGGGATCGGTTGCGGACCGCGCCGCCGCCGACCCTGCTCGTGTGGGGCACCGATGACACGGTGCACTCCGTCGCCTACGGGCGCCGACTGGCCGACCAGATGCCCTCCGCCGGCTGGGTGCCCCTCGCCGGGCGCGGTCACCTGCTCCCCGAGGAGTGCCCGGAGCGCGTTGCCGAGGAGCTGGCCGGCTTCGTCGCCGAGCTTCGAGGCGGACTGGCTCCAGGGCAAGGTGCGGCTCAGTCTCAGTCGACCGTCCAGTAGCGGTCAGCGCACAGCACCAGCGCCGCTGCCCCGACAAGGCCGGCGTCGGCGCCGAGGCGGGCCGGCACCACCTGGGCCCGGCGGCTGAAGGGCAGGCGGGCGCGCTCGGCGTAGGCGGCGGCCAGCGGTTCCAGCAGGGGGGCGCCGGCCCCGACGAGCCCGCCCCCGATCGCCACCACCGACACGTCGCAGAGGTTGACCGCGGAGGCGATGCCGAGGCCCAGCGCCCGCCCCGCGCGGGCGAACGCGGCCCGCGCCACCGGGTTCCCCCCGGCCGCGGAGGCGGCCAGCGCGACCCCGGTCGGCTCCCCCACCCATCCCTGCCGCTGGGCCCAGCCGACCACCGCCGGGCCCCGGGCCACTGCTTCCAGGCAGCCGCGGGCACCACATCCGCACAGCGGGCTGTCGGGTTGGTCAGCGGGTTGGACCAGGACGTGACCGATGTGGCCGGCATTGCCGCTGGCGCCGTCGATGAGGCGGTCGCCCAGGACGAGGCCACCGCCGACGCCGGTGGACACCACCATCCCCAGGACGTCGCGACGGCCGCGGCCGGCACCGCGCCAGTGCTCACCGACCGCCACGCAGACCGCGTCGTTGTGCAGGCGCACCGGCCCGCTGGGCGCCCGGGAGCTGGTCCGTCCGGCCCGGAGCAGATCGCGTACGGCAGCCCTCAGCGGGAAGTCCCGCCAAGCGGGCAGGTTCAGCGGGGACACCTCACCCGCCGGCCAGCTCATCGGACCGCCACAGCCGACGCCGGCCCCGGCCACCGGCCGGCCGTACTCCGCGCGCACCGCGCCGACGAGTGTCTCCAGCGCCGCCCAGACGGCTGCCGGGTCCGCGGTGACCGGCGTCGGAACCCGCCGGGACACCAGCAGGCGGCCTTCTCCGTCGACGATGCCGGCGGCCAGCTTGGAACCGCCGACGTCGATGGCGAGGGCAGGCGCGAGCACCCGGGCGACATCCTCCACGACGGGCAGTATCGGGGCTGCATCGCGCCCGTCGCCAGCCTCCGGTCCGGCCGGGGCGGGCATAGCGTGTCCAGGTGACCTCGCCCGCCGTGGCCGCCTCCCTAAGCCGGCCCCACGCTCCCGGCATCCGCACGCTCCACGCGTTGCGGGCCGCCGGCCACCACCATCACAGCGTCAAGGTCGAGGTCCGGGAGAATCTGCTCGCCCGGCTCCGCTCCGGTGAGGAGCGCTTCCCGGGCATCGTCGGGTTCGCCGACACGGTGCTCCCGCAGTTGGAACGCGCGCTGCTGGCCGGGCACGACGTCGTGTTGCTCGGCGAACGTGGGCAGGGCAAGACCCGACTCATCCGCACCCTCGTCGGCCTGCTCGACGAGTGGACCCCGGTCGTCGCTGGTTGTGAGATCAACGACCACCCGTACGCGCCGGTGTGCGCCCGTTGCCGCCGGCTGGCCGCGGAATGCGGCGAGGACCTGCCGGTGGCGTGGCGACATCAGAGCGAACGGTACGGGGAGAAGCTGGCGACTCCGGACACCTCCGTCGGGGACCTGATCGGGGACGTGGACCCCATCAAGGTGGCGGAGGGTAGGACCCTCGGCGATCCGGAGACAGTGCACTACGGCCTCGTCCCCCGGACCAATCGCGGCATCTTCAGCGTCAACGAACTGCCGGACCTCGCCGAGCGGATCCAGGTGTCGCTGCTCAACGTGCTCGAGGAGCGGGACATCCAGGTCCGCGGCTACCTCCTGCGGCTGCCGCTGGACCTCCTGCTCATTGCCTCCGCCAACCCGGAGGACTACACCAACCGTGGTCGGATCATCACCCCGCTGAAGGACCGGTTCGGCTCCGAGGTCCGCACCCACTACCCACCACGCCTCGAGGACGAGCTGACGCTGATCCGGCAGGAGGCGGCGCTGCCCTCGACCCTGCCCGATCACCTGGTGGAGATCCTGGGCCGCTACACCCGACTCGTTCGGGAATCACCGGCCGTCGACGCGCGCAGCGGGGTCTCCGCCCGCTTCGCTATCGCGGCGGCGGAGACTGTGGCCGCCTCGGCGCTGCGTCGCGCGGCGCTCACCGGCGAGGCCCAGCCGGTGGCCCGGGTCGCTGACCTGCCGGCCATCGTGGCCGTGCTGCGCGGCAAGGTGGAGTTCGAGGCGAGTGAGGAGGGCCGGGAACACGACGTGTTGGCCCACCTGCTCCGCCGAGCAACGCACGACACCTACCGCGTCCGACTCGCCGGGCTGGACCTGTCCGGTCTGCTCGCCCGGTTCTCCGACGGCGCCACCGTGGAAAGCGGCGACCTTGTCCCCGCGCAGTCCCTGCTCGACCGGGTCGGCCCGGTGCCGGGGCTGGCCAAGTTGCTCGAGCGGGTGGGCCTCGACGCCCCGGAGTCGCCCGGACTGATCGCGGCGGCCGTGGAGTTCGCGCTGGAGGGCCTCTACCTCTCGCGCAAGCTGGCGAAGGATGAGATGGACGGCTCCACGGTCTACGGCCGGTCCTGATGAGCGGCCCCGGGTACCGGTACGGCCCCTGGCACGGCGGGCCCGACCCGCTCGCCGCGCCGTACGACGTGGCCGGCGCGCTGGACGAGATCGGCGACGCGGTGCTGGCCGGTCAGAGTCCGCGGGAGGCGCTGTCAGACCTGCTGCGCCGTGGCACTGAGCACCGGCACGGTCTGGACGACCTGCGCCGGCAGGTCCGGCAACGGCAGCGGGCCGCCCGGGAGCGGGGGCGGTTGGACGGCACGCTGGAGCAGGTCAGGGAGCTGCTGGACCGGGCGGTCAGTCAGGAGCGCACCGCGCTGTTCCCCGATCCCGCCGACGACGCCCGGCTGCGGGAGGCCGAGCTCGACGCGCTGCCCCGTGATCCGGCACGGGCGGTCCGCCGGTTGGCCGACTACGACTGGCGCTCGCCCGATGCCCGCGAGACCTACGACCAGATCCGCGACCTGCTGCGCCAGGAGGTGCTGGACAGCCAGTTCCGCGGCATGAAGCAGGCGTTGCAGCAGGCCGGCCAGGACCCGGGGGCGCTGTCCCGGATCAAGAACATGCTCGCCGACCTCAACGCGATGCTGGCCGCCGACGCCCGGGGCGAGGACACCGACCAGCGGTTCGCCGAGTTCATGGACTCCTACGGCGACCTCTTCCCGGACAACCCGCAGAACCTGGAAGAGTTGGTCGACGCCCTCGCCCGACGAGCCGCCGCCGCCCAGCGGCTGCTGGCCTCGCTCTCCCCCGAACAGCGCGCCGAGCTGGCGGACCTCATGGCAACCGCGATGGCCGACATGGATCTCGCTCGGGAGATGAGCGCGTTGCAGGGGGCGCTGCGAGAGCGCCGCCCGGACCTGGACTGGGCCAGCCGGGAGCGGATGCGCGGCAACAACCCGATGGGGATGGGCGATGCCACCGACGCCCTGGAAGAGCTCGCCGACCTTGACGAACTGGCCGCCACGCTGGGTCAGAACTACCCTGGCGCCACCCTGGACGACGTGGACGAGGAGGCGGTGGCGCGGGCCCTCGGCCGGGCCGCGGTGGACGATCTGGAAGCGCTGCGCCGGATTGAGCGGGCTCTCGAGGAGCAGGGGTACCTGCGGCGCGAGCGTGGGCGCCTGGAGTTGTCGCCCAAGGCGATCCGCCGGATCGGTGCTACCGCGCTGCGCCGGGTGTTCGCCCGCCTCGAAGCGCACCGGCAGGGCCAACACGACCTCACCGACGCCGGGGCGGCCGGTGAGCTCACCGGCGCCTCCCGGGAGTGGCGCTTCGGTGACGAACAGCCGCTCGACGTGGTTCGGACCGTGCGCAACGCGGTGCTCAGGTCCGGTCCGAACCCCGTCGGGAGGGGCGTTCGGCTGCACGTCGACGACTTCGAGGTCGTGGAGACCGAGAACCGGACCGTCGCTGCGGTCGCCCTGCTGGTGGATCTCTCCTACTCCATGGTCGTCCGAGGCACCTGGGGGACGGCGAAGTCCACGGCGCTCGCGCTGCACACGCTGGTCAGCACCCGCTTCCCGCAGGATGCCCTCACCCTCATCGGCTTCAGCGACTACGCACGGACGTTGCGGGCCGAAGAGCTGGCGGCGCTGTCCTGGGAGGACCGGGTGCAGGGGACGAATCTGCAGCACGGGTTGATGCTTGCCGAGCGGCATCTGGCCAAGCACCCCGACGCCGAACCGGTGGTCATGGTGGTCACCGACGGTGAACCCACGGCCCACCTGATGCCGGACGGGCAGGCCATCTTCTGGTACCCGCCGCTGCCGGAGACGGTGGAGCTCACCCTCGCTGAGGTCGACCGCCTCACCCGGCGGCACGCGACGATCAACGTCTTCCTGCTCGATGACGACCCGCGGCTGGCGGCCTTCGTTGACGGAGTCGCGCGGCGCAACGGTGGCCGGGTCTTCTCCCCTGCGCAGGACCAACTCGGGGACTACGTCGTCTCCGACTATCTCCGGAGACGGAGGAACCGCGGGCGGTGACGGGGGGACATCCGCCCGCGGCTCCCGGTCCGGGTGGCTTGCTCCGCGGACTGTGCTGCTTCTCCAGTATGTACCCGCCGCCCCGGTGTCCACGCGCCTGTGAGGAACTGACGGCCGGGTCCTTGCCGGCGCCGTTTCCGGCTCCTTCACCTGGGAGTATGCCCCGATGCTGAGGGGCCGGGCCACCCGGCACGATACGGCGGGCCCGGGCCGCCACCGGCTGTTGGGCGATCTCCCCCGCGAAGTCGGCGTGTTGTCCGCGGTGGCCTTCGCGGTCGCCCTCGGTTTCGGTTTCGTGGCGCCGGCGCTGCCCGTGTTCGCCCGGCACTTCGGGGTCGGCCGGACGGCCGCGGGTGCTGTCCTGAGCGTGTTCGCCCTGATGCGGCTGGCCTCGGCGTTGATCGGCGGCCGGCTGGTCAACCGGTACGGCGAACGGCTCATCCTGGCCGCGGGCATCGGGATCGTTGCGGTGTCCAGCGCGCTCGCCGGGCTGTCCCGAACCTACGTCCAGCTGCTCGTGCTGCGCGGCATCGGCGGCGTCGGTTCGGCGATGTTCAGCATCAGTGCCGGCACGCTGCTGATCAGGCTGGTGCGGACCGAACAGCGGGGAAGGGCGACCGGGCTGTGGTCGGGTGGGTTTCTCCTCGGTGGCATTGCCGGCCCGGCCTTCGGCGGGCTGGTCACGACCGCCTCCATCCGGGCGCCGTTCTTCCTCTACGCCGCCACGTTGGCCGTGGCCGGGGGCATCGGGCTCTACCAGCTGCGGAACACCCCGTTGGCTGCTCGCGACACTCCCGGCGCTGCCCCACCCATGACGCTGGCCGCGGCGGCGCGGCTCCCGGCGTACCGGGCGGCGCTCGGCGCCCAGTTCGCCGACTGGACGGCGAACGGGGTCCGCAGCGCCATCGTCCCGTTGTTCGTGCTGGACGCGCTGCACCGCAGCCCGGTCTGGACCGGCATCGGGTTTCTCACCGTCGCCGCCGTCAACGGCGCCGTGTTGCTGCCCGCCGGTCGGCTGGCCGACACGATCGGACGCCGGCCGCTGCTCGTCGGCGGCTGCACGGTCGCAGGCGGCGGCTTGGCCCTGCTCGCGCTGCCGGCCAGCCTCGGCGGCTACCTCGTCGGGATGGCCGTTTTCGGCCTCGGATCGGGGCTGCTGGACGTGGCTCCCGCGTCGGTGCTAGGGGACGTCGTCACCGGCCGCGGCGGCACGGTGGTGGCGGCGTTCTCGATGGCCGGCGACGCCGGAGCGGTCACCGGGCCGCTGCTGGCCGGCCGGCTCGCGGACGCAGTGTCCTACAGCGCGGCGTTCGCCGGCGCGGCGGTCATCCTCGGCGCCGCCGGCCTGCTCGGGCTGACCGCCCCGGAGACGCTGGGTCGCGCCGACCCCGCCAAACACCGCCGCAGCCGCGCTCACCGGAGCGCCTGAGCCAGATCCCTGACCAGGTCCTCCGCCGACTCGATGCCGACGGAGAGCCGCACGAGTGCCGGGTCCACCTCCAGTGGCGAGCCGGCAACGCTGGCATGGGTCATCCGGTTCGGGTGCTCGATCAGCGACTCCACGCCTCCGAGGGACTCCGCGAGAGTAAACACCCTCGTCCGCGAGACCAGGTCCACCGCTGCTTCCTCGCTACTGACAGTGAAGGCCACCATGCCGCCGAATCCGCGCATCTGCTTGGCGGCGACGTCGTGGCCCGGATCGGTGACCAACCCCGGGTAGCGCACCTGCGTCACAGCCGGGTGGGCGCTGAGCAGGGCGACGATCCGCTCGGCGTTCGCGCAGTGCCGGTCCATCCGCACGCCGAGCGTCTTCAGACCCCGCAGCGTCAGCCACGCGTCGAAGGGGCTCGCGACGGCGCCGATGGCGTTCTGGGCGTACGCCAGCCGCTCCCCCAGCTCGGGATCGGCCACCACCAGCGCGCCGCCGATCACATCACTGTGACCGCCGATGTACTTGGTGGTGGAGTGCACGACCACGTCGGCGCCCAGCGCCAACGGGTTCTGCAGGTAGGGGGAAGCAAAGGTGTTGTCCACCACGAGCAACGCGCCGGCCTCGTGGGCGACCGCCGCCAGCGCGGCGATGTCCGCGATGCCCAGCAGCGGGTTGGTCGGCGTCTCCAGCCAGACCACGCTGGTCTCGGACCTGATCGCGGCCCGCATCGCGGCCACATCGCTGATCGGCGCCGAGGAGTAGGTTAGCCCCCAAGGCTCGTGCACCCGGTCGAACAGCCGGTAAGTCCCGCCATACGCGTCATGCGGAACCACCGCGTGGTCCCCGGGTCGGCACACCGCCCGCAACAGGGTGTCCTCCGCGGCAAGCCCCGAGGCGAAGGCCAGGCCCCGTGTGCCGCCTTCGACCGCCGCCAACGCCACCTCCAACGCGGAGCGGGTGGGGTTGCCCGACCGGGAGTACTCATAGCCGCTGTGCACGCCGACTGACTGCTGGGCATAGGTGGAGGTGGCGTAGATAGGTACGACGACAGCCCCGGTCGTCGGGTCGGGCTCCTGCCCGGCATGGATCGCCCGCGTGTCGAAGCCGTACTCGCTGCTCATCGGTCGACAGTAACCGCGCTCACCGTTCACCTGTCCGGCTTAGGGCGGGCGCGGTCCAGCCGCGCCACAGCCGAAGGATCATGCCGCACGACCTTCATCAGGCAGAGATGACCGTACGACGCTCGACGTGGGACAAAACGGCTGTCTCAGACCGTTCCCACAAACGCTGCCGACAGTGGTGGCATGTGCAGCCGCGGCGAGCTTCGACCCCCGAGGGGGGAGCGTTGACGCAGGCCCCGCCTGGACGGCGGCTGGTGCCGCCGGCACCGGCGGTCCGCAGCAGTCGAGGAGCCCGTCGCGTCCTGACGGTCGCGGCGGGCGTGGCCGTCGTCCTGCTGCTGTTTCCCGCCGTGTCGATCGGGCGGGTG
>JADGOV010000216.1 GCA_017882785.1 Frankiaceae bacterium | reverse complement strand
GCGATGATGTTCGCCGCTTTGGTGCTCATGGTCTTCTTTCCGTTCCTGATCACCGTGGCGGCACTCGGGCCGTTCAACCAGAACGGTGCCGCGGACATCCTCGTACGCAAGATGGGCCTCAGCGGCGACGCCGCGGCCGCCGTCGAAGCGCTCTTCCGGCCGAACGGCGGGACGTCGGTCACCGGGTGGACGGCCATGGGCGTCGTCTGGATGGTGGTCGGGGGCGTGACGCTGGCCGCGAGCCTGCAGGTCATCTACCAACGCATCTGGGCGCTGCCGTCCGCCGGGTGGCGCGGGTTCCGCGCCCAGTTGCTCTGGCTGGCCCTGCTCCTCGCCTTCGGGGGCGCTCAGATGGGCCTCGGGGACGTGATGACGGGCACCACCGTGGGTCAGGTGTGCTACGGCATCCTGGTCTTCGCGGGGTTGGTCCTATTCATCTGGGTCAGCGGCCGGCTGCTCACCCTCGGCAGGGTGCCATGGCGGCAGCTGCGGCCCACCGCGGTGTTCACCGCGATCGGCCTGACCGGGCTCGGGGTTTGCAGCAAACTGGTGTTCGCCTCGGCGATCGTGTCCAACAACCAGGAATACGGCCCGATCGGCGTGGTCTTCATCATCTTGTCCTGGATCATCGGCCTCGGCGTCGTCATCACCGGCGGCGCGATCGTGGGCGCCTGGTACGTCGGCGCGAACCTCTCGTTCGTGCGCGGGGTGAGACGGCTGTTCGGCCGGCGCGACCGGCAGCCCATCGCCGACGCGAACCAGGGCCCCGGGTAGGCCCCGATCGGGCATCGGCGCCCCCGGGCGGCCCGACCGCGATCGCCGGCGCCGTATGTACCTGCAGACGGTCTTGCGGTCGACTCCCAGGCTGGCGGCGATCTCGGCCTGGGCGCGGCCGACCGTAGCAGCCGGCGCTCCAGAATCTGCGTCCCGTCCCTTCCGTCGCGTCCGGCGGCGGAGGATTCCGATGGCCCGGCACCGGCTTGCACGTCGCACGCGGCGACGGGACGGTCATGGACGACCCACAGGTGATCTTTGTGGGCACAACCCCCACGCGAGGCCATTCGATCCGACGCCCAGTGGGCACCCGGCCCCTCCTCGACACGGGCACCCTACGCATCCGGGTCCCTGCCCATCGGCCGGGTTTGGAGGCCAGCTGGCCACGGTTCCACCGGAGGACGCGCGGCTTTGCTCTGGAACGTCTTACTGGGGCGAGGTCGGTACCGTCGCGGGCTCATATCAGAAACGGCACCCGGCGACGGCCGTGCGCCGGCATTGCCGTGTGTGATCGGACACCTGCTCGGGCGACCCCTCCGTCGCCGCCGCGGGGTCCGTGCACGCGGCCACAGTCGCCGCGTGCCGGGGTTACGTGAGGGGGGCCACTATGCGGGCGGCCCGCCTTGTGCCGGCGGCCCGTGGCGCCACGCGTCCGCACCGGCGATCGTCGCCGCCTTGGTCTGCTTCCACCCCCGCCGCGCCCGCTCGCTCGGCGGCGTTTCGAGCTGGTTCACCCACCGCCAAGTCGCCGCGCACAGCGCGGAGCTGCCGATGATGGCCCCGGTGAGCCCGAGCAGACCACCGACTCCGACGAGGACCGCACTTCCGATCATGAGGCGGGTGTTGAGCTGAAACTGCGGTTTGGACGTCTCGATGTTTGTCATGTCGCCGCTTTCAACCTCGCCCATGACCTGGATCGTAGAGCGGTCGGATCCGCCGGGCATCAGCCCCGCCAGACGGCGACTCGCTTGTCGTTCTGGGGAACTGTGCGGGGCGACGTTGGCCCGCGCCCACACCCCACTCCAGCAACCGGAGCCCGTCGTCGGTGACCTCGACCTGACCTACGAGGCGATGGAGCTTCCGGCGGACCCCGGACCGACGCTCCTGGTTTACACCGCCGAGCCCGCCTCCCCGACCCAGGACGCGCTGACCCTCCTCGCCAGCTGGGCGGCGACGCTCGACCAGGTCGATCAAAGCGAAATGGCACACGCCACCGATGAGGTGTGACCGGGCGCGTTTCGCGCCCCTGGACAACACGATCGGCAGCTGCTCCAGATCGAGCGGCGGTTACGCCCTAAGCCGGTCTACTAGTGGCGACCTGGCCGGCGAGGCGATCGCACGGACAACTCACGTAGGCCTCGCGGCGTACCGGCCGTTAGGCACGTGCAACGACGGTACAGAAAGGCATTTTCGTGCGAGCAGGAGGGAACCGATGGGCCAGGCAATCGGAGGGTCCCTGCCCCTGGCCATCGGGATCGCGGCAGCCCGCCCCATCCCCATCATCGCGGTGGTCCTGGTGCTCGCCACGCCCAAAGCCCGGGTCAACGGCCCCACGTTCTTGCTCGGATGGCTTCTCGGGCTTGGCGTCGTTGGTGCGCTCGTCGTGTCGATTGCGGGCTCGGCCCTTAGCGAGTCAGTCAGGCGCACCGGCCACCTGGGTCAGCTGGGTCAAGATCGCCCCAAATGGATGGGCGCGATCGATAAGTTCAACCGCTGACGGTGCTCGGGTTCGCGGCCGCCCTGGCTGGGGCCAACCCGCAGAATCTGCTGCCGGCGGTCCGGCGGGGCGGCCGCGATCGCTTAGACCGGTATCGCTTGAGCGCAGCAGGCGATCGCGAGTCGGCCCGGTATCCGGTCTCGCCAGGTGCTGCGCGGGGAGGCAGACTCAGGGCATGACGGCCGGCATGGCGCTGGGCACCGCCACGGTGGCCGACCTGGAGCGCCGACCCAAGCTCCGCGGCGTGCTGCACCTGATCGCGGCGCCCGTGTTCGCGCTCGACGGTCTGGTGCTGACAGCGGTCGCCCGCACGACCGGTGCGCGCCTGGCCTGCGCGGTGTATGCGGCGTCGGCGGCCGCG
>JADGOV010000098.1 GCA_017882785.1 Frankiaceae bacterium | reverse complement strand
CCGGTGATGACGATCGCCGGTCCCCCGCCGCCGAGCCGAGGATGGCCGACGGCCGACGCACCGACCGGTTCCAGCGATCGGGCGACGTCCCTGGTCAGCACGAGGAGGTCGTTGGGCGTGCCGCGGTGCCCGGCTATCCCCTCGTCGAGTCGGGCGAGGACCAGCAGGTCATCCACGAGCCGACCCAGCCGTACGACCTCCGGCAGCAGCTCATCGGCCAGCGCCGCCTCGGCCGGCTGCCGAGGATGGACCGCCGCCACTTCCAGGCCGGCCCGCAGGGAAGTCAGCGGCGACCGCAACTCGTGCGCGGCGTCGGCCACGAAGCCGCGTTGCCGGGCGCCAGCGTCCGCCAGCCGATCCAGCATGCGGTTCAGCGTCACGGCCAGCATGGCGACCTCGTCGCCGCCGGGCGGCACCGGCAGCACACCTCCGCCGCCGAGATCGCTGATCCGCTCCGCTGCTCGGCGTAGTCCGCCGACCGGGCGCAGCGCCGAGCCGGCAAGCGACCAGGAGCCCAGTCCCACGGCCAGCACGAGCACCGGCAGCACGATCAGCAGCCCCGTCCGCAGCACCCGCAGTGTCGCCAGCAGATCGCCCAGGGGGACCGCCGAGACCACCGTCACCGGCCGACCGTTCAGCCTCGCGTCGACCGCGACCACCCGCAGGCGGAGTCCGGTGAGCCGGTCGTCGGAGTAGCTGCGCGGCTCGCCCCGCGGCCAGGACGTCAGCTGGTCAGCCGAGAGGAGTGCCAGCGTGCGCGAGGCCGACAACGACGCGGCGAGGACGGTGTCGCGGGCATCGACGACCTCGACGATGTCGCCACCGCCGGAGTCGACCGGCAGCACCTGCGGCAGCCGGTCGGAGGCGACGAGTTGGCGGACGATCTCGGCTCGCGCGCGGGCCGCCGCGTCCAGCGTGCCGATCTCATGCCGGGTGAAGGCGGCGCCGAGGACGACCGTCCCGGTCAGCAGGCCCACGGCCACCGCGCCACTGGCCACCAGCGTCAGCCGGGCCCGCAGCGACCGGCTGCGCCACCACCGCCTCACGCGCTGTCGCGGCCGGAAAGGTCCGCAGCGTCGGGGACCGGCACCCGGTAGCCCGCCCCCCGTACTGTCTCCACCGCGTCGTCTCCCAGCTTGCGACGCAGGTAGCCGACGTAGACCTCGACGACGTTGAGGTCGCCGAGGACAACTCCGTCCCAGACATGGGCATACAGCTCCCGTTTGCCCATGACCGCGCCAGGTCGACGCATCAGGTACTCGAGCAGCCCGAACTCCCGCGCGGTCAGCTCGACAGGCCGTTCGCCGACGGTGACCCGCCGGGTCGCCGGATCCAACGACAGCGGGCCGGCTCGCAGCACAGCCGGGCGGGGCTGCGCCCCCCGGCGCAGCAAGGCCCGCAACCGGGCGATGAGCACGACGAAGGAGAATGGTTTCGTCAGGTAGTCATCCGCCCCCTCGTCCAGGCCGTCAGCCTGGTCGTAGTCACCGTCCTTCGCAGACAGGATGAGCACCGGGGTCCACACCTGCCGGGCTCGGAGCTGACGGACGACCTGGTGGCCCGACAGCCGGGGAAGCATGACATCGAGAATGATCGCGTCGAACGCGCCCGTGCTCGCTCGCTGGAGTCCGCGCAGGCCGTCGGCGACGACCTCGACCGCGAAGCCCTCAGCGCTCAGACCGCGGCGCAACGTGGCCGCGAGCCCGCCCTCGTCCTCCACCACCAGCAACCGCACCCCCCCAGCCTGACACCCTCAGCGGTCGGTCAGGTGACCTCGGGGCACGCTCTCAGCCTGGTCACAGCCCGGGCGGGTGAGGATGGTCCCCATGCGAACCACCCGTGTGCTGCGTTGGACCGTGCCGATCGGCGTCGCCGGGGTCGTCGCCGCGGTGACCCTGCTGCCCTCGGCCACCACTGCCACGGCGAACCCTGCCCTCCCCTCGCGCACCCCCGGTCAGCTGCTCGCCGATGCTGCCGGCTCGACGGTGACCGGGTTGTCCGGCACGGTCGTGCAGACCGCTCGCCTGGGCCTGCCGGAGCTGCCGGCGCAGAGCGGCGCGACGAGCGGACCATTGTCGTTGATCAGCGGCAGTCACACGATCAAGGTCTGGTTGGACGGCCCGCAGCGGCAGCGGCTGGCGCTCGTCAGCCAGCTGGCCGAGTACAACGTCGTGCACAACGGGCGGGACGTCTGGACCTACGCCAGCGAGACCAACAAGGCCACCCACGCGGTACTGCCGATGCGCGGCGCTCATGCCAACAGGGCACCCGGGTCGACCGAGGCACCGGGTGATCCGCGGGGCTATGCCACGCCGGGGACGGCGGCCACCGCGGTGCTGCGGGCGGTCAGCCCCACCACCGTGGTCAGCGTGGACCGGACGGCCCGGGTGGCCGGTCGGCCTGCCTACCAGCTGGTGCTGACCCCCCGGGACAGCCGGTCCCTCGTAAAGTCGGTCCGGGTAGCGATCGACAGCGCCACCAAGACCCCCCTGCGGGTGCAGGTCTGGGGCGCCCGGGACGGTGCCAAGCCGGCCCTGGAGGTGGGGTTCACCGATGTCCGCTTCCAGCGCCCGGCGGCGTCGGTCTTCACCTTCACGCCGCCCCCAGGCGCGGCGGTGACCCAGCTCCCGCTCGGGGCGGGCCCCAGCGAGCGCAAGAGGCCGGCTGGTGCGGACCGACCGCGGGTGATCGGCTCGGGCTGGACCTCGGTCCTCGTGCTGCCGGCCGGGTCGGATACCTCCGGCGCGGGCGCGAGCGGCGGAAGGGGCTCGCAGGTCGACCTGATGAACAAGCTCACCACCCGCGTCCCAGGCGGTCGCGTCCTGTCCAGTTCTCTCGTGTCGGTGCTGTTCACCGACAACGGTCGGGTCCTGCTGGGCGCGGTGCCCACCAGTGAGCTGCAACGGGTCGCCCGTACCGCCCCCTCGCGGTGACCAACCCGGTGACCATCGCCCAGGAGGGGCGTTCGGCTGGCCCCCCCGGCGCGGCGCCGTCCGCTGCTGCGGTGCCGGATCCGGCCACTACCGACTCGACCGACGTGGCCGACGTGGCCATCGCCAGCACAGCGTTGACCAAGCGCTTCCGCGGCGGGCAGGTTGCGGTCGACGCCGTCGACCTGGCCGTGCCCCCCGGGGCGGTCTATGGCTTCCTCGGGCCGAACGGTTCCGGCAAGACCACGACGATCCGGATGCTGCTCGGCCTGGTGGCGCCCACGGCCGGGAGCGCGACGCTCCTCGGCCGCGGAATGCCCGCGGCGGGACGGACGGTGCTGCCCCGCGTCGGAGCCTTGATAGAAGGTCCTGCCTTCCACCCCTACCTGTCCGGGCGGGCGAACCTGGCCCGCCTGGACGCGGCTGATCGCACCGCCGACCCACGTACCGCCCGGCACCGCATCGACGCGGCGCTCGCCCGCGTGGGGCTGGGGAACGCGGCCGGCAAGCGCTACCGGCAGTACTCCCTCGGCATGAAGCAGCGCCTCGGACTGGCCGGCGCGCTGTTGCAGCCCCGGGATCTGCTCGTCCTCGACGAGCCGACGAACGGCCTTGACCCCCAGGGCACCCGCGAGGTGCGCACGCTCATCCGCGAACTCGCGAGCGACGGTACAACCGTGTTCGTCTCCTCCCACCTCCTCGCCGAGATCGACCAGATCTGCAGCCACGTCGGGATCATGAGCCGCGGGCGCCTGGTGCTGCAGGGCCCGTTGGCCGAGTTGCGCGGCGAGCAGGACGCCGTCCTGACGCTGCAGACCTCGGCTGTGCCACCGGCCGTCGACATCCTGCGCGGGCTCGGGTTGACGGTCACCGAAGCGGGCGGCGACGTGGTTCGCGCCGCGGCCGAGACGGCCGGGGCCCCAGCGGTGCAGGACGTCGCGGTGGCGCTCGTCGCCGCCGGGGTGCCGATCCTCGGCCTGGCGCTGACCCGCCCCACGCTGGAAGAGCTCTTCGTCGCCCTCACCGGGGAGGGCTTCGATGTCGCTCGCTGACCCGACCGTGGACACCATCTCAGACCACGACCTCGCGCGACCCGACCCCGGACGCCGCGGCCGCTCGGGCTTCGGCCGGCTGCTGCGCAGTGAGGTGCGGTTGGTCTTCGGCCGCCGGCGCAACCAGATCCTGCTGACCGTGCTCGGCCTCGTGCCACTGATCATCGGCACCGCGGTCCGGCTGAGCAACGACGGCGGCTCCGGTGACGGCCCGCCGTTCCTCAACCAGATCACCGACAACGGGCTCTTCCTCGTCTTCACGGCGCTGGTCGTCTCCCTGCCGCTGTTCCTGCCGCTGGCCGTGGCCATCGTCAGCGGCGACGCGCTGGCCGGCGAGGCCAACCTCGGCACCCTGCGCTACCTCCTCACGGTGCCGGTCTCCCGAAGTCGGCTGCTGGTGGCGAAGTGGCTCGGTTCGGCGGCCTTCGCGGCGTCGGCCGTCGGTACGGTGGTCCTGGTCGGGCTGGTCACCGGCATCGCGCTCTTCCCCGTCGGCCGGGTGACCCTGCTCTCGGGCACCAGCGTGGCGCTGAGCGAGGGGCTGGTGCGCGGCGTGGGGGTGGGCTGCCTCGTCGTCATCTCCCTGCTCGGGCTGGTGACCATCGGGCTGTTCGTGTCGAGCCTGACCGAGGTCCCGGTCGCCGCCATGGCCACGACGGTGGTCATCGCAGTGATCTCCGCGGTGCTCGACGGACTCCCCCAGGTGAAGGTCCTGCATCCCTACCTGCTAACGCACCACTGGTACGACTTCGATCAGTTGCTGCGGCTGTCCCCCGATACTGGGCTGCTGCTGACCGGTGTGGGCGTGCAGTTGGCCTACATCGCCATCTTCGGCGCCGCGGCCTGGAGTCGGTTCACCACCGCCGACGTCAGCGCCTGAGCGAATACGCCCCGGCACGCACCGTCTGCCGGAGTGGCCGAGCCGGCGCCCGGCTCCCGGCGAGTGTGGTTCGCCCGCGTATGGTGCCGTTCGTGCTGTTCCCGCTCCCCGTCCCACTCCTCGCATCGACATCCCCTGCTCCCTTGCGAGGCGCCATTCTGGCCGTGAGCGTGCTCCATGACATCGACCTGACGGTGACCAGCGACGGCGTCCGGCTCGACGGGAGGCCACCCGTACGCTTGGGCTGGCCGGACCTCGCCGACGCCGCTCGGGGGGTGGCACCGCAGAGCGCCGCCGGCGTTCGGCGGCTGGTCGACTACCTGCGGGCCCGCCAACTTCTTGTGGCGGGCACGGCGGCGGACCGGGTCGGCCCGGGATCGGCAGGTGCACCCCGGCCGTATGCCGTCACGGTCGGGTCCAGCATGCATCCGGGGCCGGGATGGGCTCAGGCTGCCGTCCGCGGTGGCATCCTGGAACTCGGGCTGGGCTTATCCGGCCTGCGGTCGGCGTGTCCGGGTGTCGTCTTCCCCCTCCCGGAGGCCGCGGGCCGGCACGCGGGTGTGGACCTGACGGCGGCCCAGGCGGACGCCGGGCGCTACCTGGACGCGATGGCCTCGTTGGCCGTCGCACGATTCGACCGACGTCCCGCTGATCCGCTCCGGCCCATGGGCGACTGTGACGTCCTGACCCTGCTGGCCTCGGCGCCCTACCGAGCCGGCCTGGTGGCCGGCAGCGCCACAGGTGGTCTGCGCGCGGTCGCGGTACCGATGCGGGACCGAGGCTGGGCCGACCTGCGCCACACCGACCGGGAGTTCCTCATCTGCGCGGCGGCGGTGACCCCGCCGGAGCGGCGAGGGTGCGATCGAGCGCTGTTGGTGACCAGAGAGGAGGTCACGGTCACTCCGTGGCGGCCGCGTTCTCCAGCGCCGGCTCCAGCCCGGCTACCGCCTCGATGACAGCGCGGGCGATGTCCTGGGCGGTCAGCCCGACGCGGGCCATGACCTGGGTACGTTTGCCCTGACCAAGGAAGGCCTTCGGGATGCCGAAGTCACGCAACGGGACGTCGATCCCGGCATCACGGAGTGCCTTCGCGACGGCGTCGCCGAATCCACCGGTGCGGCTGTTGTCCTCGACCGTCACCACGAGCCGGTGACGCGCGGCCAGCCGGGGCAGACCAGCGTCCACCGGCAGCACCCACTGCGGGTCGACCACCGTCACTCCGATGCCCTGCGCGGCGATCCGCTGCGCCGCGTCCAGGCAGAGCGGGGCCATCGCGCCGACCGAGACGACGAGCACGGTGGCGTCGATATCCGTCCGGAGCATGTCCAGTCCACCCAGGCGGCGGACCGCCGGTATCGGCGGACCCACCGGACCCTTCGGGAAGCGGAGGACGGTCGGTCCGGAGGTGTCCGCGACCGCCTCCTGGAGTTGGGCTCGCAGCGTGGCCTCGTCGCGCGGCGCGGCCACCCGTAGGCCAGGCACCACCGAGAGGATGGACAGGTCCCACACCCCGTTGTGGCTCGGGCCGTCATCACCGGTCACCCCGGCCCGATCGAGAACGAAGGTCACCGGCAGCCGGTGCAGCGCGACGTCCATCAACACCTGATCGAAGCCGCGGTTGAGAAAGGTTGCGTAGATCGGCACCACGGGCTTCAGGCCACCGAGGGTAAGTCCGGCGGCCGAGGTGACGGCATGCTGTTCGGCGATGCCGACGTCGAAGACCCGCTCGGGCCAGCGCGACTGGAACGCGTGCAGCCCGACGGGCATGAGCATCGCCGCGGTCACCGCCACCACGTCCGGGCGCTGCTCGCCCAGAGTGAGCATCTCCTCGGCGAAGACGGCGGTCCAGGACCGGGCCGATGCGTCCACCGGCTTACCGGTCACCGGGTTCATCACCGACACGCCGTGGAAGTTGTCGGCCGCGTCGTCCTCGGCCGGCGCGTAGCCGTAGCCCTTGCGGGTGATCACGTGCACGATCACCGGGCCGCCGAAGTCGCGCGCCCGGCGCAGCGCCGCCTCCACCGCCCCGACGTCGTGACCGTCGATGGGGCCGACGTACTTCAGTCCCAGGTCCTCGAACATGGGCTGCGGCGCGAGTGCGTCCTTGAGGCCCTTCTTCATCCCGTGCAGCGTCTCGTAGACCGGTGGACCGACCAGCGGGGTGCGGCCCAGCACCTTCTTGACCACCCCCAGCACCTGCTCGTATCCCGGCTTCAGCCGCAGCGCGGCCAGATGATTGGCCAGCCCGCCCACGGTGGGTGCGTAGGATCGGCCGTTGTCGTTGACCACAATGACCATCGGCCGGTGCTGGGCCGCCGCGATGTTGTTCAGCGCCTCCCAGCACATCCCGCCGGTCAGCGCCCCGTCGCCGACCACAGCCACCACCGCGCGCTCCCGGGACACCCCACGCAGCGCGTACGCCTTGGCCAACCCGTCCGCGTAGGACAGCGCGGTGGAGGCGTGAGAGTTCTCGATCAGGTCGTGTGCAGACTCCGCGCGGCTCGGGTAGCCGGACAGGCCACCTTCCTGGCGCAGGTTGGCGAAACCACTCTGCCGCCCCGTCAGCAGTTTGTGGACGTAGGTCTGGTGACCGGTGTCCCACAGGATGGAGTCGCGCGGAGACTCGAAGACCCGGTGCACGGCGAGGGTCAGCTCGACAGCGCCGAGGTTGGGGCCCAGATGCCCGCCGGTTCGGGACACGGCCTCGACAAGGAAATGTCGGATCTCCGTTGCCAGTCGCGGCAGCGCCGCAGCGTCGAGTCGCTTGAGGTCGTCCGGGCCGTGGATCGAGTCCAGCAGAGTCACCGACCGGACTCCTCCATGTCGTGAGCCGTCAGACGGCGTGGCCCCGTATGTCGCGCTCATTCTAGTCCGGGGCGCCCCGGAACCAATGTCGCAGGATCGAATGCGTCCGCGGCGGGTTGCTCGCGCCCGGGCGGACTTGCTCCCGGTGTACACCCTCTCGCGGCGAGTTGCCATTCGGCGCCAGCGCGGCGTCCCGGCAAGAAATGTGGGCCAGTCGGGTCACAGTCCGGAGATAGTTGGGCTGATTCCCTTGCCGACTGAACGATCAGGGCTTACGTTGTCGCTCACAACATACTCGGGATCATGCATCACTATCGGACGATGGTTGCGGCGCGGGCCGACATGGCCAGCGTCCGCGCGCAGCCTCTCGACCGGGTTCGGCGCCCGCACCCGGGTGTGCCTCCCAACGACGGAAGGATCGGGTTACATGCGCAAGCGCTCCCCGTGGGCTGTCGCCGGTATCGCGACGATGGCCCTCTCGCTCGCTGCCTGCGGCAGCTCCAGCGACAAGAGCAACAACTCCAGTGGGGCAAGCGGCTCCAGTAAGCCGGCCAGCGGCAAGGTCGGGGTGATCCTGCCCGACGCGTCCACGTCCCCTCGATGGGAGTCCCAAGACCGCCCGCAACTCACGGCGGCCCTGAAGAACGCCGGCCTGACCCCTGACATCCAGAACGCCGGCGGTGACAAGTCCAAGTTCGGCACGATCTGCGACGGTATGATCAACAGTGGCGTCAAGGTCCTGATGATCGTCAACCTCGACTCCGAGTCCGGCACTGCGTGTCTGAAGAAGGCGCAGACCGCGGGGGTCAAGACCATCGACTACGACCGCCTCACCCTCGGCGGCGGCGCCTCTTACTACGTGTCCTTCGACAACGTGGCGGTAGGCAAATTGATCGGTGAAGGGCTGCAGAAGTGCCTCACCGACAAGGGCAAGACCAGTGGGGTCAGGATCGTCTACATCAACGGCGACCCGACCGACAACAACGCGGCCCTGTTCAAGCAGGGCTACGCGGCGGCGCTCCAGCCGCTCATCGCCTCCGGCAAGTACAAGCTGGTCGGCGACCAGACCGGCAACTGGGACGCCACCAAGGCCGGTACCGCCTTCGAGCAGCTGTACACCCAGAACGGCGGCAAGATCGACGGCGTGGTGTCGGCGAACGACACGATGGCGCAGGGGATCATCGCCCGGCTCAAGGCGAACAACCTCAACGGCAAGGTCCCGGTGACCGGACAGGACGCGAGCACCGACGGACTGCGCTCCATCCTCACTGGTGACCAGTGCATGACGGTCTATAAGTCGATCAAGAAGGAGGCCGCCGCGGCGGCCGCCCTCTCCAGCGCGCTGATCTCGGGCAAGGACGCGGGCACCATTGCCACCGGCACGGTGCAGGACACGGTGCTCAAGAAGGCCGTGCCCTCCGCCCTGCAGACCCCGCAGTCCATCTTCAAGAGCAACGTCAAGGATGTCGTTACCGACGGCGCTGCGACTGTCGCCCAACTGTGCGCGGGGGCCGCATACGCGGCCACCTGCAAGTCCCTCGGCATCTCCTAGCCGCCTCCCGATAGAGGCCGCCGCGCCCGTAGTCCTGCACCTGATGCCCGGTGCAGGACTACGGGTACAGGGAGGGTCCGAGGAGGGTCCATTCAGCGTCCACCCAGCGTGCACGGAGCGAAGCGGGAGCGAGGGAGAGCATGGCTGTGCCGAGTGTGCCGACAGTGGCGGATGGCGCCACGCCGGCGGTGACGTCCAGCGAGCCCGCGCCGCTGCTGTCGCTGCGCGGCGTCAACAAGAGCTTCGGCGCGGTGCACGTCCTGCAGGAGGTGGACTTCGACGCCTACCGCGGGCAGGTGACCGCCCTGGTCGGCGACAACGGGGCCGGGAAGAGCACCCTGATCAAGGGGGTCGCCGGGATCTACGCCTTCGACTCCGGTGAGTTCACCTTCGAGGGCCAGCCGGCCCATGTGACGAATCCCAAGCACGCCAGCGCGTTGGGCATCGAGGTCGTGTACCAGGATCTCGCGCTCTGCGACAACCTCGACATCGTGCACAACCTCTTCCTGGGCCGCGAGATCTCCAAGAGGCGGGTACTCGACGAGGACACGATGGAGCGCCGGGCGACCGAGACGCTGGCCGGACTGTCGGTGCGCACCGTCCGGTCGGTCCGCCAGCAGGTCGCCAGCCTCTCCGGTGGCCAGCGGCAGACGGTGGCCATCGCCCGCTCGGTTCTCTGGAACTCACGGTTGGTGATCCTGGACGAGCCGACGGCGGCGTTGGGCGTCGCGCAGACCGAGCAGGTTCTCAAACTCGTGAGACGCCTCGCCGAGAACGACCTCGCCGTCGTGCTCATCAGTCACAACCTCAACGACGTCTTCGAGGTGGCGGACAACATCTCAGTGCTCTATCTCGGGAAGATGGCCGCTCAGGTGAGGTCGAGGGACGTCACCTCCAACCAGGTTGTCGAGCTCATCACTGCCGGCCGCTCCGGGTCGATCGGACTGGCCAGCGGGGCCGGGCCGGAGGA
>JADGOV010000215.1 GCA_017882785.1 Frankiaceae bacterium | reverse complement strand
CAGGTGTCCACGATCGGGCAGTTGTCGTGGCCGATGTTCTCCCGGTACCACATCCAGGCCTCGGGGTTGATCGGTTCCCCGACGCTGCCCAGCACCCGGAGCGAGGACAGGTCGAACTTGCCGGGGATGTCCCGGCCCCACTTCATGAACGTCCGGATCAGCGTGGGCGCGGTGTAGTAGAGCGACACCTTGTACTTGTCGACGATCTCCCAGTGCCGGCCCTCGTGCGGGCTGTTCGGGGTGCCCTCGTAGATCACCTCGGTGGCCCGGTTGGCCAGCGGCCCGTACACGATGTACGAGTGGCCGGTGACCCAGCCGATATCGGCGGTGCACCAGAAGACATCGGTGTCCGGCTTGTGGTCGAACACCACGCGATGGGTGTACGAGGCCTGGGTGAGGTAGCCACCGGAGGTGTGCACGATCCCCTTGGGCTTCCCGGTGGTGCCCGAGGTGTACAGCACGAACAGTGGTTGCTCGGCGGGGAACGCCTCCGGGGTGTGCTGATCGGACTGGGTCTCGACCAGGTCGTCCCACCACACGTCCCGCTCGTTCCAGGTGACGTCGATGCCTGTCCGACGGACCACCAGGACGTGCTCGATCGGCGAATCGGGATCTTCGGCCGCCTCATCGACGGCGGCCTTGAGCGGGACCGTGGAGCCGCGGCGGTGCTGGCCGTCGGCGGTGATCACCACCCGGGCCTGGGCGTCGCCGATCCGGGTGCGCAGGGCCTCGGCCGAGAATCCGGCGAAGATCACTCCGTGGGCGAGCCCGAGCCGAGCGCAGGCCAGCATGGAGAACACGGCCTCGGGAATCATCGGCAGGTAGATCGCCACCCGGTCGCCGGCCGTGAGGTCCAGGGAGTTCAGCGCGTTGGCCACCTTGCAGACCTCGGCCTGCAGCTCTGCATAGGTGATGGTGCGGGAGTCTCCGGGCTCGCCCTCCCAGTGGATCGCGACCTTATCTCCGTAGCCGGCCTCGACGTGCCGGTCCACGCAGTTGTAGGCGACGTTGAGCGTGCCGTCGGCGAACCACTTGGCGTGCGGGGCGTTGCTCCAGTCCAGCACCTGGGTGAACGGGGTCGCCCAGGACAGCCGCTGGGCCTGCTCGGCCCAGAACGCCTCCGGGTCGGCGGCCGCGCGGTCGTACGCCTCGGCCGTCAGGTTCGCGTTCGCGGCGAACTCTGGTGACGGCGGGAAGGCACGGTCCTCCGCGAGCAGATTGTCCAGCGTGTTGGCTTGTTCGGTAGTGGCCGGCGATGGTCCGGACGTGCTCGCGGGGCTGTTCATAGGGCGTCTCCTTGCGACGGCAGTGTCACTGATGGTGGGCGTCTCCCGCTGCGAAGGTATCCCGGTCCGATCACTCGGCGCCACGCCGCATCGATGCCGTGTCGATGGACGGCCCTCTGGGCTCGGTAAGCGGCAGAAACGGCACCTCAGCAGCAACTCGGCGGCACGGTCGGGGTCGGGGGCTATCGTGCGCCGGTGACGATCCCCCTGCCCCGTCGAGATCGCCGCGACCGGGCCGTCGACGGACCCTCGCTGCCGGACCTGGCCGCCCTGCCCGGCGTCCCTGCCGCGATCGAGGCCGCGCGCACCGCGGTGACTGCGCTCCGTGGCCACCCCGCGCTGCGGCGGCACCGCGAGCGGATTGCCGGGGCAGCCGCCGTGCGGGCCGCCCGCGCCTCCGCGGCCCTGGACGGTGCGCCACTTGCCCTGGACGGAGGGGACGCCGAAACCGTCGCGGATGCAGTCGGTGATCCTCGGCTTGCGGGTGCGCTGCGGGTGACCGCGTCGCTGGTCGACCTCAAGTCGGTCTGGCAGCGGGCACCACTGCAGGCTCTGGCCAGATTGCACGTACTGGCGGCGGCGGACCTGGTCGAGGGCGGTCTGGCTGGTGTCGGTCCTTCTGGTGTCGGTCCTTCTGGTGTCGATCCTTCTGGGCCCGACCTGCTGGGGCGTCCCCGCCCCGATCCCGCCACCGGTCCACGATTGGCCGCGCTGGCCGACGTGGTCGCTGCCGCGCCCTGGCCGGCGCCCGTCATGGTGGCTGTGGTGCAGGGGGAGCTGCTGGCGCTGCGGCCCTTCGGTTCGGCCGACGGTGTTGTCGCTCGTGCCGCCGGCCGGCTCGCGATGATGTCCTCGGGCCTTGACCCGGACGGCCTGGTCGTGCCGGAGGTCGCTTACCTGCGCTTCGGGCCCCGGTATCGGTCGGCCGCGCGGGAGTTCGGGGCAGGCGAGGCGAGCGGTGTGACAGCGTGGCTGCTGCTGGTCTGCGATGCGCTGATCGCCGGTGCCAGGGAGGGCGGCTCCATCGCCGACGCTGCCGGCTGACTCCGACCGGCTCGCGGGCGGCCAGGACCGGCGCGATCGCCATTCCACGGATCAAGAAACGCAATTCAATTGCATAGAGTAATCGAATGGTCACTGAGCGAATTCAATGACGGGGGATGATTCCCTACTCGGCTTTCGTCTGATCGGGTGATTTTGGGCGGAAGTCTTGTTGCTAGATTGTCGATACGAGGCCAAGTTTATTGGTCACATCGAGGCCGCCGCTGCCTTTCGGCAGTGCTGACGAGTCGCCCCGCACAGCGGGGGCCGGCAGGCACCGACTGGATCGGTCATCACCGGTGTCCCGCCGACGACCGGTGGACGGCACACCTCAGTCGATGCGGGCGAGCGCGGGCGAGTGCGGGCGAGCATTGTCGGGGCTTTGGCGCGGTGTTCGACCGACAAGCGGATGGTGCTGCCGGCCGGGTATGAAAGACGGCGCCCCAACAGCAGTTGGGGCGCCGTCTGCGCAGGCTGACCGGCTACCAAGCTTCACCACGACTCGTCGTAACGGGCTCCTCGACTCTCGTGGTTTGCCCTGACGACGTACCTCC
>JADGOV010000097.1 GCA_017882785.1 Frankiaceae bacterium | reverse complement strand
TGGTCACCAACCCCGGCAGTGCAGCCCACATCTCCAGGTTGATGGCGTTGCGCTTGTCCGGGCGGTCCAGCAGCAACGTTGCAACGGCGCCATCCACGCGAAGGCGCAGGTGCGGCGTCATGGCAGAGTAGGTCTGGCAGGCACGTCCGCGAGGGTAGGCCAGGGAGACTCCATCGTGACAACCACCCACCCGTCCTCGCGTCCGGACCGGCCCCGAGCACCGGTTTGCTCAGACCGCAGGCGGGGAGTGCTCCCCGGAAGGTATGCCCAACCGAATGTAGGAGAGCGATGACACTGCCTGATCGAGAAGATGCCCAACACTGGGTCGACCGGAACGTCGTCGACAAAGACGGTGCCGATCTCGGCACGGTCACCCGGGTCTACGCCGACCTCGACTCCGGCGCGCCTGAGTGGCTGCTGATCGCCCGTTCGGAGGAGCGGACGGCGATCGTCCCGCTGGTGGACGCTGCGGACCATGACGGTCACATCCGGGTGACAGTAACCCTGGCCCAGGTCGACGACGCCCCGCAACCTGCCGAGCAGGAGCGGCTGTCCACAGATGAGGAAGCCGCGCTGTACCGACACTACGGCGTCGAATTCGCCTCGACCACATCGGAGAGCGTGCTACCCGCGTCGGTCACCGGGGCGGACACGCCACCTGCCGATGCCGCCGACGGCGACGCTTCGGAAGCCGATTCGGCTCCCGCCGAAGCCGACGCAGCTCCAACCGAGCCACCACCACCACCTCCACCCCCGCCGCCACCGGCCGCACCGCCACTGCCGCCGTCACCAACGCCGCCGCGTCCGGCCCCACCACCGCCTCCTCCCCCGCCGCGGGTCGCGGCCGCCCCTTCGCCGCCGTCAGCTAGCAGCCGGAAGGCCCCCAAGCCACTGCCGATCCTCGCTGCAGCGGCCGCAATTCTCGCGCTGCTCATCGGCCGCCGGCGGCGCCGCAAGCGGCGCTCCGCTAGCGCTGCGAGAAGCGTCATCAAGCCAGGTCGAGGCCGCCGTCGAGGTCGCCGTCGAGGCCATCGCGCCGCCAGGAAAGGGGCCGCTCGCGCCGTGCTGGTCGCTCCGGTCGTTCATTCCGGCCGCAAGAAGGCCAGCAAGCGCCGTCGTTGCCGGCGGCAGTCAAGATAGGCAGTCGATAGGTAACAGTCCGCTGGCGTCGGCTGCGCGCAGACGCCAGCGGCCTCAGTCGCTGGAGAACCGCTGGCGCAACTCCGACCGCCGGATCTTTCCAGAGATCGTCTTCGGCAGTTCCTCGACGAAATAGACCACGCGGGGGTACTTGTACGGCGCGGTGACCGTCTTCACGTGCGTCTGCAGCTCGGCAGCTAGTTCCGGCGAGGGCGCGTAGCCAGGGGCGAGCAGGACGAACGCCGTGACCAACTCGGTGCGCTCCGGGTCGGGTTTGCCCACCACAGCGGCCTCGGCCACGGCCGGATGCTCCAGCAGGGCGGACTCGACCTCGAAGGGTCCGATCCGGTAGGCCGAGCTGGTGATGACGTCGTCAGCGCGTCCCTCGAACCAGAAGTAGCCGTCGGCATCCTTTGCCGCCTTGTCCCCGGTGAAATACCACCCGTTCCGAAAGACCGCTTCGGTAGCCATGGGATCCCGGTAGTACTCGCGGAAGAGCCCGACCGGGCGCGGATCGGTCCGGACCGCGATGTTGGCCACCTCGCCGGTCGGCACGGCGTGTCCGTCGTCGTCGACGACGTCCACGTCGTAACCCGGTGTGGGCCGGCCCATCGACCCCGGGCGAACCGCCATGCCGCGGAAGTTGGCCACCATGTTCGTGGTCTCCGTCTGGCCGTACCCGTCATAGACCACAAGCCCGCCGGTGCCCTCCCGCCACACCTTGATGATCTCCGGGTTGAGCGGTTCCCCGGCACTCGTGGCGTGTCGTAGGGCAGAGAGGTCGTACTGGCCGAGGTCGGCCTGGACCAGTAGCCGGTAGAGGGTCGGCGGCGCGCAGAAGGACGTGATGGCGTGATCGACAAGGATCTGCAGGATGGTGTCCGCGTCGGGCTTGCCGAGCTGCACCTGGACGACCGAGGCCCGCTCGTGCCACTGGCCGAACAAGCCACCCCAGGCGGCCTTCGCCCAGCCGGTGTCCGTCACGGTCCAGTGCAGGTCGCCGGCGCCCAGGTCCTGCCAGAACCGGGCCGTGATGACGTGGCCCAGTCCGTACGACGACTGCGTGTGCAGCACCATCTTGGGGTAGGCGACGGTTCCGCTGGTGAAGTAGATCAGCATCGGGTCCTGGGCGGCAGTCGGGTCTGCCGGGGTCTCGCCGTCTCCCACAGAGGCGCAGGCGTCCTCGAAGTCCTCCCACCCGGATGGCACTGAGCCTGCTGGGCCGCAGCAGAGTCGCTGCCGCAGGCTCGGCAACTCGTCACCGAACGCGTCGAGCTTGGCCGCGCCGTCCGGGTCGGTGATCGCAACCCCCGCATCGACCTTGCCGATTCGATAGGCCATGTCCCGAGATGTCAGGAGCGTGGGGCCGGGCATCGCCACCGCGCCGATCCGGATCACCCCGAGCATCGAGGCGTACCAGGCGGGAGTCCGCGGCAGCATGACGAAAACCGGATCGCCCTTGCGGACCCCCATTGCCAGCAACGCGCGGGCTGCCCGCCGCGAGTCCGCTGCCAACTCTGCCGTTGACTGCCGCCGCACGACCTCACCGACCGGGCCCAGACTGAGCAAGGCCAGGTCCGTCGGCGCCTGAGCCGCCCAGGCCTCCACGATGTCCAGCACCGGATTGAACCGCTCCGGCACATCGAGCCGGAAGGTTCGCCGAGCCTCGTCGTAGTCGGTGAACCTGGGAGCGGTTTCGCGATCGGGACTGCGCATGCCTGCCATGCCCCACATATCTACTCGCCGAGGGCGGACGCGTCGAGGGGCTGGGACTTTCGTCCCGTTCCGGACAGGGGCCCGCTGGTTGGTCCCCGCCGGTCAGCTTCGCCAAACACTTGCCCGCCATTGTGCCGGCGATCATGCTCAAAGAGAGGTCCGCCCACAGCTCGAAACGTACCTCTCAGCATGATCGGCGAACCCAAGGTACGTCGAAGCATGATCGGCGAGCCCCAACGCACGTTCCAGCACGCGCAGCCCGGGCCGCACCGTGCCCAGCCCTCTCTCAACCCCTCAGTCGTGCTCCGGGGGTGGTTGGTCGGCGCCGGCGCGCTCCGCTTGCTCGGCGTCCGTCTTGGTCAGGTGCACCGTGTCCGGCGCGTGATCCGGTGGCCCGTAGAGGGTGTACAGCTGCGCCTGGACGTTGCCGACGTTGATGAAGTTGTGTTGCACGCCTGCAGGAACCACGACCATGTCGCCGACTCCGACGCGCCGCGCGTCACCGGCAACCTCCGCGTTGACGCTACCGGTGACGAAGGTCAGTACCTGGTCGTTGTGCTCGTGCACTTCGGCGCCGATATCTTCCCCGGGCTGCAGGCACATCACCACCACCTGAACGTGCCCGGTCGTGTGTAGCACCCGGCGGAAGGCAGTGTTGGCGCGGGCCTCAGCAGCAATGTCGACAGAGAACATGACCATGTACTACCTATACCGCTCGCCTCTGACGTGCGCGAGTCGGGGCGGGGAAACGGGCCCGCTGCCATACTCCAGCCGCGGCGGGTATGGCCACTACGCTAGGTCGACTTCCACCGCCCCCGAGGGAGGCTCCCCATGCTCGTGCGAGACGTCCTAGCCCGCAAGGGTTCCACTGTGGTGACCGTGTCTCCCGAGACAACCATCGACATCTTGTTGTCCCACCTCGCCGAGTACAACATCGGCGCGGCCCTCGTTTCCCCCGACGGGGAGGTCCTGCTGGGCATCGTGTCCGAGCGGGATGTGGTGCGCAATTTGGACCACACCGGTGCCTCTCCGCTGTCCCGGCCGGTGACCGACATCATGACGTCGGAGATCACCACAGCCACTCCGGAGGACACCATCGAGCATCTGATGGCGGTGATGACCGAGGAACGGGTCCGGCACATCCCCGTTCTCGTCGACGGCAAGCTGGCCGGTCTGGTCAGCATCGGCGACGTGGTCAAGAGTCGGATGGATGAGCTGGAGAGCGAACGCGAGCACTTGATCAGCTACATCTCGGGTAGCTGAGTGGTGCCGGTGCGCCCGGTAGTGATCACGCACAGCGTTGCGCAGGTGAAGGGGTGACGCGGCCGCGGGCGGCTGTGACGGGCGGGGCCGGCTTCCTCGGGTCACACCTGTGCGAGCGATTGCTCAATGACGGCTACGACGTGCTCTGCATCGACAACTTCCTGACGGGGCGCCCGGCCAACGTGGCGTCGCTGGTCGGACGGGACGGCTTCCGACTCCTCAAGGCCGACGTCACCGACTTCGTCCATGTGCCCGGCCATCTCGACGCCGTGCTGCACTTCGCCTCGCCCGCCTCGCCGATCGACTACCTGCAGCTGCCCATCGAAACGCTCAAGGTCGGTTCGCTGGGCACGCTGCACACGCTGGGTCTGGCCAAGGAGAAGCAGGCGCGGTATCTGCTGGCCTCCACCTCCGAAACGTACGGGGACCCGCAGGTCCACCCCCAGCCGGAGACGTACTGGGGTCACGTCAACCCCATTGGGCCGCGGGGTGTCTACGACGAGGCGAAACGCTTCGCCGAGGCACTGACGATGGCATACCGCCGCTACCACGGTGTGGACACCGCTATCGTACGGATCTTCAACACCCACGGACCCCGGATGCGGCCCGACGACGGCCGGGCGGTGCCCACGTTCATCCGGCAGGCGCTGGCCGGCCAACCGATCACCGTGACCGGCGACGGCACGCAGACCCGGTCCATCCAGTACGTTGATGATCTCGTGGAGGGCGTCGTCCGGCTGTTGCACTCCGACCACCCGGGCCCGATCAATATCGGCAACCCGCACGAGGTCTCGATGCTGCAGTTGGCGAAGGTCGTGGCCGACCTGGTGGGATCAGGGTCGGGCGTGGAATTCCTCCCTCGGCCCGAGGACGACCCCATGGTGCGGCAGCCGGATGTCGCCCTGGCCCGCGCCGTCCTCGGATGGCACGCCACGGTGGATCTCGAAGCGGGTCTGCGACACACTGTCAGCTGGTTCCGGTCACTTTCTGATCTGACTGATTAGCTCTGCGCAATATCCGTCGTCTGACCTCCGAGGGTGCCCGTGAAGCTGTCTGTCTTGATGCCGGTGTTCAACGAGGCGCGCACCATCGACATGGCCATCAAACGGGTGCTCGATGTCAGCTACCCCTGCGAGATGGAACTCGTCGTGGTCGACGACGGCAGCACCGATGACACGCCCCGGTTCCTGGCCAACGGGAGCGATCCGCGGGTGGTCCAGCATCGCCATCCGGTGAACCGCGGGAAGGGCGCCGCCATTCGCACCGCAGCCCGACTGGCAACGGGCGACTATCTGATCATCTGTGACGCCGACCTGGAGTACTCGCCGGAGGAGATTCCCGCGCTGCTCCGCCCGGTCATCGCCGGCGACGCTGAGGTGGTCTATGGCACCCGATCCTTCGGCAGCCACACCGCATACTCCTTTTGGTATGTCGTCGGCAACAAAGCTGTCACGATGGCGGCGAACGCCCTGTTCGACGCGTGGATCAGCGACCTGGAGACCTGCTTCAAGCTGCTGCCGCTGCCGCTGTACCGCTCCTTGGAGATCCGCTCGGCCGGCTTCGGCATGGAGGCCGAGATCACCGGGAAACTGCTCAAGCTCGGCTGGCGGCCCTACGAGGTGAACATCAGCTACCAGGCGCGCAGTCGGGCCGAAGGCAAGAAGCTGACCTGGCGGGACGGCGTGGAGGCTCTGTGGATCTTGTCAAGGATTCGCTTCAGCCGACGGGTCGCCGCCTCGACCGCCCGGGCCCGCTCGCAGACCTAACCGCGCCTCGCCGCTACCGTGGCGCGCTGGCCGGGGTAGCGGTGTGCTTCGGCGCCGTGTCCCTGGCGGTGGTCCGGCCGACCCTGCCGTTCGTATGGGACGAGACGGTCCACCTGAGCCAGGTCATGCCGAACGTGCCGGCGTCAGCCTTCGACGCGCATCGGGCCCGCGGGATCGTTGCGCTGGCCTACCCGGCGGTGGCTGCCTTCGGCTCATCTCCCGCTGCAATTCGCAGCTACCTCGCGCCGCTGGCCGGGGTGGGACTGCTCTTGGCCTACCTACCATGGCTGCGGCTGCGACCCGGCCCGACCGCACCGCTGGCCGCGGGACTGTTCGGATCGCTGTGGGTGGCACTGTTCTACGCCCCCGCGGTGATGCCCAACCTCTACGTCGCCTTCGCCGGGGCAGCGACCACCGGCTGGCTCCTTGTCAGCATGCTGCCGGGCGCGGGCCGGGGTCCCCTGGTCGCTGCCTCGTCGGGCATGGCGGTCGCGGCCCTGCTGCGTCCCACCGACGCCCTGCTGATCATCGGACCGCTGCTCCTCGCCCCGCTATGGAGCACGCGCGGCCGGCTCCGGCTGGCAGCCCTCGCCGCGCTGGTGGGCGGATTCCTGCTCGGCTGGGCGCCGTGGGTCGTCGAGGCGTACGCCCGCTTCGACGGGCCGCTGGCGCGATTGCACACCGCGGCGACCGTCGACGGCCAGGGCCTGTACGACCTGGTGCCGACCCACCTGCGGGCCCTCAGCGGCGCCCTGCTCTGCAGTGCCGGACGGCGCTGCGGGCACTACCAGCCAGCGATGCTCGCGTGGTGGTTCCTCGCCCTACTCCTGGCCGCGCTGGGGGTATGGGGCGCTGTCCGGAAGCGCCGTGCCACGGCGATGCTCGTCGCGGTGGCCGTCGCGTCGGCGTTCGCCGTGCCGTACCTGTTCACGGTCACGGTCGTTGCGCCGCGGTTCCTGCTACCGGCCTACGCCCTGGTTGCCCTACCCGCGGCCGAGGGTCTGCTCGCGGTGCTGCTCGCCGTCCGCCCGGGCCGGCTTCGCGTCGTGGCCGTCGTCGCCGTCGCAGGCGTGCTGGCCGCGCATGTCGCTGTCCAAGCCAGCGCGGCCCGTCACGTGGCCGATCACCAGAGGGTGCCGCTCGGCGGCGAGGCGGCCGCCGTCACGGTGCTCGCCGAGGCGGGTGTACGCCCCGGCTGTGCGCTGTTCGGTGACCTCGCGCAACCGCTCGGCTACCTCGCTCGCTGTTTCGGGGACTGGCGAGTCGACCTCCACTCGCCGCAGCCACCCCCCGAGGTCCAGGCGGCCCGCCAGCGCGGGGAGAGCGTTGCGGTGCTGGTCGCTCCGGCCAAGCCGGTCGGCGCCGCGTCCTACCTGCGCGCCTGGCGGGTGCTGCCGATCCGGGAACCGGGGGTCCGGCTGACCGCGTACCTGGCTCCGCGTCCATGACCGGGTCGCTGCCCCGGGTGAATGCCGTCCGCTACGTGCTGCCGCTGCGGGAGGGCGGCTCGCTGCCTGGACTCGTCGAGGCGGACGACCTCGGCACGTACGTGGTGAAGTTTCACGGCGCCGGCCAAGGCCCCAAGGCGCTGGTCGCCGAGGTGATCGCCGGGGAGTTGGCCCGCCGTCTCCGGCTGCCCGTGCCCGATCTCGTGGTCGTCGCGCTGGACGCCCGCATGGCCGTCGCCGAACCGGACGAGGAGGTGCAGGACCTGCTGCGAGCCAGCCCGGGGGACAACCTGGGAATGGACTATCTGCCCGGCTCGCTCGGGCTGGAGATGCCCGTCGAGGTCGATCCGGACTTCGCCGCGCGGGTTGTGTGGTTCGACGCGCTGGTCCAGAACGTCGACCGGTCCTGGCGCAATCCCAACCTCCTCCGCTGGCATGGCCGTCCTTGGCTCATCGACCACGGCGCCGCCCTGTACTTCCACCACAGCTGGGCCCAGCGGGGCACCGCCGCATGTGCGCCCTATCCCGCGGCCGCTGATCACGTTCTGCTGCCGGTGGCCGGGCCGCTGGCCGACGCGCACCAGGCCCTGGCCCCGTTGGTGAGCGTCGACACCGTCCGCGCGGTGGTCGACCTCGTGCCGGAGAGCTGGCTGGCGGCGGAGCCGGGGTTCGGCTCGGCCGCCGAGCTGCGTGCGGCGTACGCGCGGGTGCTGCTGGAGCGGGCAGCCAACCCGGCGGCCTGGCTGGACGGGGCGGAGGCGCTGCGTGTCGCACGCATATGAGTGGTCGGTGCTGCGCGTCGTTCCCAGGGTGGAGCGCGGTGAGTACGTCAACGTCGGTGTCGTTGTGTACAGCCGGGCAGCGAACTACCTGGCCGCGCAGGTAACCGAGGACCTCACCCGGGCGCAGGCACTGGACCCCTCGCTGGATGTTGTGGCGGTGCGGCAGCACCTGGACTGGGTGCGCGCCCTGTGCGCCGGGTCGGCGACGGCCGGCCAGTCCGGAAAGCGTGCCGCCGGTGACCGCTTCCGCTGGCTGGTCTCACCGCGCAGCACGGTCGTGCAGACCTCCCCCGCCCATCCCGGACTGGCCCCCGACCCCTCAGCCGTCCTGCCGGAGCTGTTCGCCCGGATGGTCGAGCCGGTCCCGGATCGCGGGTAAGCCTGGTCAGCCTGGTCAGCCAGGCGGCCCCGTTGGCCCGGTCGGTCCGGAGAGCGGTCGCTCTGGCAGAGTCGGGGAATGTACCTGGCCCTGACGTACAACCTGGTCGAGGACTACCTGGCTCGACGGCCGGCGTACCGGACCGAACACCTGGCGCTGGCCGTCGCCGCCCACGAACGCGGCGAGATGCTGCTTGCGGGTGCCTTGGACGAGCCGCCGGACCGGGCGCTGCTGATCTGGGCCGGACCGGACCGGGCACCCGTCGAACGCTTCGTGGCGGCGGACCCGTACGTGCGCGAAGGCCTGGTACGCAGCTGGGCCATCCAACCGTGGAAGGTGGTCATCGGCACCGCTGCCAGCTGAGAGTGCTCGGCGCTCAGTCTTCGCCCTCACCTGCCTCGTCGAGGCCTCGGTTGACCCGACGCACCTTGTCGGTGATCTCGCTCGCGGTCCCGGCGAACCGCCGCTCGGCGCCGCGCAGCTTGGCGGCCTCGGCGGTCAGCTCCTCCGCCTCGGGACTGCGGGTGCCCGCCCGCTTCATGGTCCAGATCTCCTGCCGCAGGCCGGAGGCGTCCCGCGTCAGCCGCTCCCGGTCCTGGCGCAGCGACTCGATCTCCTGGGTCTGTTCGCGCAGCAGATGCGCCTGAGTGCCGGCCATGGTGTGCAAACTCTCGGCCGCCTCGACCAGCTCATGGATGAGGTCGACCAGTCGCGGTTCCAAGCGGACGAGTGAGTCCACGACCGGCCCGAGGTCGGCCAGCAATGGCCGCGTGGTAACGGGCGGCATCGGCACGGGAATCTGCGCGGGGCGGACCTCCGGCTGCGTCATCACTGGCCTCTCCAACTCCTGCACAGCCTCGGCGGTGACCGTCGCGTCGGCATCGACCCACCAGAGCTCCGGACTCCCCGCCCCCGCACCCGCCGCCCGGCGGAGCAGGCCCAGTGTCTCCAGCGCGTGGCGGACGTCCTTGGGATTGAGCTCCAGGTCAGCGACGGTGCCCCGGAAATCCAGCTCGCCGACCCCGGTGCCGGGGTCGGTCTGGGCACGGAGCGCGCGCAGCGCCCAGTTGAGCTGCACGTGCCGGGCAGCAGTGGCGAGTTGGGTGTAGGTCGAGATCCGCGGCGACGTCCCCTCCTCGGCCGCACCGGGATCGGCGACGGTGCCACCGGCGAGGTCGAGGGGGGCCAGGTCCTGCGCGGCGGCGACCGGTGCGTCCAGCAGGATCCGCTCCTGGCGCTCCAGGCGGGCCAACGTTGCGGCCAACGCATCGAGGGTGCCCGGATTGGCATCGAGCCCGAGGTCAGCGGCGAGGACTTCGACCAAAGGCGCACCGGGCCGAATGCCAGGTCCGCTCTCCGCGCGCGTGGCCAGCCAGCCCAGTACGGCGGCTTCGAGCGATGTCTCTACCTGCACGAGGCTCCCCCCAACGTTGCGCGGCACCAGGTTTCCTCAACCGTACGACCAACCCGAGCACCAACTCGACGGCCCTCGACCGCCGGACACGCGCTGGTCAGGGAGCGCCGTCGATCATCTGGTCCAGCTGCGCGGGCAGCGGTCGGGCACCGGCACGGTTGTCCACCTCGAGGTGCGGCACCGGCGGCGGCGTATCGGGTTGCATCCGCGCCAGGAAAGCGTCGAAGTCCGCAAGCTTGCCGTCATCCCGGCGAGATCCGCGCCGCAGGAGGCGCTCGCGCAGTGTCGCCGGGTCCGACCGCACCCAGACCAGGCGCACAGGTTCCCCGCCCAGGTCCAACACCCAGCG
>JADGOV010000038.1 GCA_017882785.1 Frankiaceae bacterium | reverse complement strand
GTGACCTCGTCGTGGATGGCTGCGGTCGACACCCGTCCGGCGTACTTCTCGATCAGGGCCCGCTCGATCAGGGTGACCTGGTAGTCCTCGGTCGACTCGAGAGCCACGGGAACCTCGCTTCTCACATGGGGTGCGACCCCGTGACCAAACGATGCCATCGCAGGGTGAACAGGGCGTAAACGGGTTGTGCACACCTCCGTGAGTGGTCGGTGTGGCCCAGCGTAGCCAGCACCCGACCACGCAGTTGGCCGGCAACCGAGGAGGGAAGGCGCGGGTGGTTGCTCGCCGCGCGTGGAATATGCGCCCAGCCGTCGCTGGCCGTCGGCCGGGCTGAGGGTGTACCCGAACTCGTCGCAGCCCCATCGTCTCCTCGCCGGGCTCGCTGCCCGACCCGTTCGGGACACTCGCCACATCTAACCGAGAGGATCCCTCCATGACCACGACGCCGCTCTTCCCACCCGCTCGTACCGCCGTCGTGACCGGCGCCGGATCCCGCCGCGGCATCGGTCGCGCCACCGCGGACCGGCTGGCCCGCGACGGCTGGTCGGTGGCCATCCTCGACATCGACGGGGCCGGGGCGGCCGGCACCGCTGCGGAGGTCGCTGGGAAATGGGGGGTCGCCGTGAAAGGGATCACTGCCGACATCGCTGACGAGCGGTCCGTCGATACGGCGATCAGCGAGGTGGAGACAAGCCTGCCGCCTGTCCTCGCCCTGGTCAACGTGGCTGGGGTGAGCTCGCCGACGGAGTTCCTCGACCTGACCACCGCCGAGTGGGACCGCGTCGTCGACGTCAACCTGCGCGGCACGTACTTCGTCACGCGGCGGGTCGTCCCCGGCATGGTCCAGCGCCGGCTCGGCCGGGTGGTGAGCGTGTCATCGATCTCCGCGCAGCGCGGCGGGGGCACGTACTCCAAGGTCCCCTACAGCGCGGCCAAGGCCGGAATCATCGGCCTCACCCGGGCACTGGCCCGGGAGCTCGGTCCGCACGGCATCACGGTGAACTGCGTTGCCCCCGGCCCGGTGGACACCGACATCATGGGCGGGGCGCTGACCGAGGAGCGCAAGCGGGAGTTGACCGTGGGGATGCCGCTTGGCCGGGTCGGCACGGTGGAGGAGGTGGCCGCTTTGCTGGCGTTTCTCTGCGGCGAGGAGGCCGGCTACATCACCGCCGCCACCTACGACATCAACGGCGGACTGCAGGTCTCCTGAGTGACGCTTCCAGCCGAGCTTGCGCTGCCCGACGCCCGGGCGCGGATCCGCGCCGCGCACCTGCGGTCCGGCCGGCGGATCGTGGTGCTCGACGATGACCCGACAGGATCCCAGACCGTGCACGACGTCACAGCGGTGTTCGCGCTTGACGCGGCCGAGTATGCGCAGGCTCTCGCCGGACCCGGCTCCACCTGTTTCATTCTCACCAACTCCCGCAGCCTGTCCGAGCCGGACGCGGTTCGGCTCACCTACCGGGCCGGCTGTGAGCTGTTCGCGCTCGCTGCGCGGATGGGTGTTCCGGTGAGCGTCGTCAGCCGCGGTGACTCCACGCTTCGTGGACACCTCATCGCGGAGGTCCGGGCCCTGCTCGCTGCCCGACGGGAGGTGACCGGCCGCGGCTTTGACGGTGTGCTCCTGGTCCCGTGCTACGTCGAGGCCGGCCGGTTCACGGTGGCGGACACCCACTGGGCGATGGTCGACGGGCACCCCGTCCCCGTCGGCGAGACGGAATTCGCCCGCGACGTCACCTTCGGCTACAGCAGCTCCGACCTCCGCGACGTCGTGGTCGAGAAGAGTCGGGGAGAGATCGACCGGCGGGACGTGCTCAGTCTCACGTTGGAGGACATCCGGGGCGGCGGGCCGCAGCGGGTTGCTGAGGTGCTGTCCGGCGTGCGCGGCGGGCGGTTCGTGGTCGTCAACGCCGTGACGTACGCGGATCTGGAGGTCGCGGTCCTCGGCCTGCAGGAGGCCGAGCGGGGCGGGCGGGCGTTCCTCCACCGCAGCGGGCCCTCCTTCGTCCGCGCCTTGGCCGGCCTGGAGCCGCAGCCGCCCCTGGCCGCCCGACAGATCTGGCCGGCGGGTCGACCGTCGGGTCACGGTCTCGTCGTCGTCGGTTCCCACGTCGGGCTCACGAACAGCCAGGTCGAGGTGGCCCGCGGGGATGCCGGAATGGTCGAGGTGGTGGTCGACGTGCCCGAGGTCCTCGATCCGTCCCGCCGTGAACGGCAGGGCAGGGAAACCGCGCAGCGCGTGGCTGGCGCCCTCGCGCAGTCCGACGTCCTCCTCCTCACCAGTCGCACGGTCGTGACGGGGGGCGACGCCGACAGCAGCCTGCGCCTGTCGCGGACCGTGTCGCAGGCGGTGTCGGATGTGGTTCGGGGCGCGCTTGTGGCCCGCCCTGGCTGGGTGCTCGCCAAAGGCGGGATTACCTCCCACGACGTCGCCATCCGCGGGCTCGGAATCCGACGGGCCGTCGTCCTCGGGCAGCTCCTGCCGGGTCTGGTCAGCGTGTTCCGACCGGTCGAGGCCGCCCCCGACGCGGTCGGCGTCCCCTACGTCGTCTTCGCGGGCAACGTCGGCGACGAGCACACGCTGGCCACGGTCATCGAACGGATGAAAGGCCCGTGACGAAGCGACCGGCTGCGGTTCTCCGGCCGGCTAGGGCTCGAGGTCCGTATTCTCGATGAGCCCGATCACGTGTCCCTCGGGGTCGAGGAACTGACCGAGGACCATGCTCTCCATGACGACCTCCGGACCCATGACCCGCTTTCCGCCGAGTCCCTCAGCCTTTGTGAGTGCGGTCTCGACGTTCGGCACTGCGACGTAGACGGTCATGTGGCCGCCGTACCCTTCCGGGCCTGCCGCGATGCCGCCGCCGATCCCGATGCCGTCGGGACCGACATTTCCCTCGCGCGAGACGACGCCGTAGTCCATCGGGTTGTCGGCGTCGATCTCCCAGCCGAACAGCTCCGAGTAGTACGCCTGCAACCTGTCCCCGTCTGTTCCGATGATCTCAAAGTGAACTACCGGCCGTCCCATGCCTCGCTCCCCTCCGCGCCGGCAGGTCCGACGCGCCGATGGTTGTCGTGCCAGTCGCCACTCATACCCCGGATTCCTCCCCGCGCACCACGGCGGGGGGAAGCGACTCACGTCGGTGCTTGGCTGTGGTTGTCGAGGATCGCGGCGGCCACGGCCGGGGGATCATCCCACAGCGCGTTGTGCCCGCACTGCGGCAGTAGGCTCCACGTCGTGTCAGGCGGCAACGCGGCGCTGCAACGGTTGTCGGCGGGTGGAAGGAGCTGGTCACTGTCCGCGAGTACCACGTGGACCGGAACATTCCAGGCGAGAGACGCGGCGAAACGGCCGTCGACCGTTCCGCTGTAGACCGGCGGATAACCCGTGGCGCCCGCGAGATCGGCGGCAGCGGCGATGGCCAACGTGGCAGGAACGTCGGCCGCGCGGACGCAGGACCCCGAAAGCAGCGCTCGCCGGCCGAAGCGACTGGCGAGCAGAAGTGGCGCCAGGCGACGGCAGGTCAGCGCGAGGACGCGGCTCGTGCGGAGCCGCACCCGGACGTCACGGGGCGCGGTCGAGGCCCACAAACCCGCCGGGCAGAAGGCCGTGACCGAGTTGGCGCGGCCGCTGGCCGCCAGCTCAAGTGCCACCCAGCCACCCAGACTGTGCCCAGCGACGTGCGGGCGGTCGAGGCCGAGCGCGTCGAGGAGTCGTTCGACCGAGGCTGCCAGCATCGCCGGGGTGTGCGGCGACGCCGCCGGCAAGGGTGGTGAGTCCCCGAACCCGGGCAGGTCAAGAGCGATCACATCTCGATGCGACTGCAGCGACGGCACCACCGCGTCCCAACTTCGATGGGAACCGCCGAGCCCATGCACCAGCACTATGGGCTCACCGCGGCCGAGACGCCGATAGGCAAGACCGGCGGCTACGCACACTTCCCCCGTGCTCACGCCAGGTACTATCCTCCGGGCCCCACTCCGGCCTGGACCAGGGTGGCACCTTCCGGTGTGCCCCGACCCGGACACTCAGCGGCACGTGATCTATCCGTGGCCTGACGGTGTTTGTCCCGCCGAAGTCCGGGCGTGCGCGGCGGCCCACTCCAGGGCGTAGTCGGCGATCTCCTCCCAACCCTCCTGGGCGGGGAGCAGGTGTGCCTTGCCCGGATACTCCTTGACCTCGGTGACCGTATTCGACTTGTAGTGCTTGGCGTTGGACTGCTGCACCTTCGGCGGCATGAGGTGGTCTTCACCGCCGGAGATGAACAGCAGCGGCGGGCGGGCGTCGTTCCGGTAGTCGACGTAGGTGTCCTGATGCCCGGGCTGGAGGGTGGCGAGCGCGCTCCCCCAGAAGATCCCGCCTGATGCCGGGATGGCGTAGCGCTCGTACAGCGCCCGGGACTCTTCCTCGCTGAACGTGTTGGTGAATGCGTAGTGCCACTGCTCGGGCGTGAGGGCGACCGCCCGGTGCCTGTTGGCTGGATTCTTCAGCACAGGGAAGCTCGCCTTTACCTGGGACAGCGGTACCACGGCGACACCCTCGGTCGGGGCCGAGTTGATCGCAACGCCCACGGCACCGAAGCCACGATCCAGGAGGATCTGCGTAAAGGCGCCTCCGGCGGAGTGGCCGATGAGAATGGGCGGCGTCTGGACCCCGCTGATGACCGACTCGAGATGGGCGATGATCTCAGGGACGGTCAGTTTCTCAATCGGTGTCGGGTCGGCGTTGAGCGCCTCCACCTCCACCTCGAACCCAGGGTATGCCGGGGCGAGGACGCGGTAGCCGCGGCTCCGGTAGTGCTCGATCCACTTCTCCCAGCTCCGTGGGGTCACCCAGAAGCCATGGATCAGAACGATGGTGTCGGGGGTGGTCGAGTCGCTGCTCACTGGCGGTCCTTCCGGCACGGAGACTGGCAGACAGGTGCTCGCAGACGTCAGCGTGCCCGCCCGATGTCATGGCCAGTCCTACCCTTCTCGATCGGGTGGGTCACCTCAGCCGTTGGAGATGCACCATGGCCCGGTGAACCCACCCAGCGACACCAGTGAGATCAGGGTCCTGTCCCCGACAGCGATCCTGGGATACGGCTTCCCTGAATCGTCCTTCCGCGCCGGTCTGGAACGCGACCCGGATCTCATCGCGGTCGACGCCGGCTCCACTGATCCGGGACCGTACTACCTCGGCGCCGGGGTCTCCTTTGTCGATCGGGAGGCCGTCCGCCGCGACCTGCGACACATCCTGACCGCCGGTCGTGAGCTCGACATCCCCGTCGTCATCGGTACTGCCGGCGGCTCCGGAGCACGCCCGCACGTCACCTGGACCCGTGACATCGTCCGCGAGATCGCCCGGGAGGAGGGCCTGCGCTGCCAGCTGGGCGTGATCCACGCCGACATTCCGCAAGCCGCCCTGCTGGGCGCGCTGGAGACCGGTGACCTCCGTCGACTGCCGCCGGGACCGGAGGCGAGTGTCGAGGACATCGTGGCGAGCCCCCACCTGGTCGCCCAGATGGGGGTGGAGCCGCTCATCCACGCCCTCGATCTGGGCGCCGAGGTCGTCCTGGCCGGGCGGGCCTACGACCCTGCCGTCTTCGCGGCGCTGCCGATCCGTCGGGGGTACGACCCGGGGTTGGCCCTGCACCTCGGCAAGATCCTCGAGTGTGCCGCGATCGCCGCCTCCCCGGGCAGCGGCAGCGACTGCATGCTCGGAGTGTTGCGCCGCGACCACTTCCTCGTCGAGCCACTCAGCCTGCAACGGGCCTGCACGGTCACGTCGGTCGCCGCGCACACCCTGTATGAGAAGAGCAACCCCTACGCCCTGCCCGGCCCCGGCGGGCTGCTCGACCTCACCGAGACCGTGTTCGAGCAGGCGACCGACCGTAGTGTGCGGGTGTCCGGCTCCCGATTCGTCCCAGCCGAGGAGTACACCGTCAAGATCGAAGGGGCTCGCCGGGTCGGCTACCGCACGGTGTCCATCGCCGGCGCCCGCGATCCCCTCTTCATCGCGAAGGTCGATGAGATCGTCGACGGCGTCCGGCTGCGGGTGGCCGACAACTTCGCCCACATCCCGGCCGAGGACTACCGGCTCCTCGTCCACCTGTACGGGAAGAACGGCGTCATGGGTGCGCTGGAACCCCACGCCGGCACCAGTCACGAACTGGGCATCGTCATCGAAGCAGTAGCCCAGAACCAGGACCTGGCCGGCACGATCTGCGGCTTCGCCCGCTCCACGATGCTGCATTACGGGTATCCCGGCCGGATCTCGACCGCCGGCAACCTCGCCTTTCCCTACTCACCGTCGGATCTCACAGCGGGCGAGGTCTTCCAGTTCAGCCTCTATCACCTGCTCGGCGTGGCCGATCCCCGCTCGCTGTTCCCCGTCCACCTCACCGACATCGCGGAGTAGCCGCCGTGCCCGTCAGGCTCATCGACATCGCCGCCGTGATCCGCAGCAAGAACGCCGGCCCCTACGAGCTCACCCTCGACATCGTCTTCACCGGCCGCGAGTGGTACCAGAGGGTGCTCGCAGCCGACGCCATCGACCGAAGCCTCATCAGCCGGCTCTACCGCATCCCCGAGGCCGATGTCCTCGAACTCATCCCCTTCGACCCCGCCGCAGCGATAAAGATCACCATCCGTCGCCCGCGCGTGGCCGGCGACGTCGGCGAAACCGACGTGTACGGGGCTCAGCAGCACGCTCCGTTACTGGACGTCGTCCTCGATATCGAGCCGTAGCGAGAACTGGTCAGTTCGCCGGAAAGCACCCGTTCGCGGTCGGCTGAGCTGCTGTTTCTGCGACTATTCTTGGCCGAGGTCAGCACCCGGGCCGTTGTGCAGCACCGGCGAATGTTCGTCACCTACGGTTACGAAGAGGGGCCTCTCATGTCCATCGACCCGAGCACCACTGCCGTCGTGCTGATTGAATACCAGAATGACTTCACTTCCGAGGGGGGAGCGCTGCACCCGGCCGTGAGTGAGGTCATGGACAAGACCGACATGCTCACCAACACCAAGCGCGTCGTCGAGAAGGCCAGGGCCGCCGGCGCGACAGTGATGTACGCGCCCATCACCTTCGCCGAGGGGTACAACGAACTCAGCGCACACCCGTACGGCATCCTCAAGGGCGTCGTGGACGGCAACGCCTTCGTAAAGGACACCTGGGGTGCGGCCATCGTCGACGATCTCACCCCCGAGGCCGGCGACATCCTCATCGAAGGCAAACGCGGCCTCGACACGTTCGCCAGCACCAACCTCGACTTCATTCTGCGCAGCAAGGGGATCACCACAATCGTCCTCGGCGGTTTCCTCACCAACTGCTGCGTCGAGTCGACGATGCGCAGCGGCTACGAGAACGGCTACAAAGTCATCACCCTGAGCGACTGTGTCGCGGCGACCTCTGTCGAGGAACACGACAATGCGCTGCGCTATGACTACCCGATGTTTTCCCAGCCGATGGCTTCCACGGAATTCATCGAGGCCATCGACTAAGGCTTGTCGCTCGAAGGGGGGCGCGTGGTGGCTGTTCCATGACGGCCGGGAGCCGCCCGTCGTCAACCGCCGGAGGATCTGTCGTGGCTCCACTTGTGCCGGCCACGGCTCACCAATGGCGGCTGCTGCGTCCAGGACGGCAACCCCACTTACCCCCCGACTGCATCCGGTGACCAGCAGCCGCACGCTCGGCGGCTGCCCCGAGACCAACGTCGGCAACTGCACGTTCTTCGCTCCGGCGAGCTGTCCCACACCTGCACTGACTCGTGTAGCCCGCCTCAAGGGGCAGAAGGCTGGGCTACGGGACGACCGTCGGTCTCTCGGCGCCCGGGGTCGGGGTCAACGCGGCGGCAAGGGTGTTGATCAGGGTCGTGAGCAGGACGCCGTCCGGGTCGTGGTCAGGGTTGACCTCGGTGAGCACGAGGCCGGCGAATGCGTCGTCGGCGCAGAAGAGTGTCAGACAGGTGGCGACTTCGGCCATGGTCAGGCCGGCGAAGTGCGGGAAGTTGGCCAGCGGGAACGCGCCGGTGTCGAGCACGTCGACGTCGAAGTGGACCAGGACAGTCCCTGCCGCGCGCTGCAGCCGGGCCAGCGCTGCGGCCGCTCGGGCACCTGGGTCCTCCCGCACCGCAGGGGCGGGCGTGGCATGCAACCCGCGGCTGGTGAGGTGAGCCCATTGGCCGGTGTCCAACTCGGCGGGATCGAACCCGAACAGTTCGACGCGGTCTGGTGGCAGGAGCGGGCGGCTCGGGCCGATGCCGGCCAGGGCTGGCGCGCCGCCACCGAGGAGGTGAGTCATGCCCATGGTGTCGAGCACCCCTGACCCGCTCGTTGCAGGAGTGTTCAGGTCAGCGTCGCCGTCGAAGTAGATCAGCCCGACGCCGCGCGGGCCTTCTTGACGGGAAAGTCCGAGGACCACACCGAGGGTGATGGTGCAGTCCCCGCCGACGACCAAGGGCAGGAAGCCCTCGGAGCGGATCTGCTCGACCCGATCGGCGGTGTCACCGACCACCTCGATGACCCGCGCGAGGTCACGCACCCCGTCGACCGCGACCGTGGGCCGATGCCTGTTCACCGGTAGGTCCCCGAAGTCTCGGACCTGGAGGCCTGCAGCGGAAAGCGCCTCGACCAGACCGGCGGCCCGCAGCGCGGTCGGCGCCTTCTCCTGGCCAGGGTTGTGCGACCCGGCGCTGCTCGGAACACCGAGCAGCCCGATCCGGCGCACCCGAACCGGCGCAGCCGCCACCATGTCGGTCACCGGCACCACCAGGGCGCCGGACTCGGCTCAAAGGTCACGGCGTCAGCGTGTCAGACGCGCACCCGGCGACACCAGAACCCGACCTTTGCCGTGAAGTACGGCGCCCGCGTGGCGACCATCGACGATGCAGCTGCGACCACCACCGTCTGACCACTCACGTGGCCGACGACAAGACCTGCACCATATCCCGGCGCGGGCAAACAATGAGTGCGCGCTGCGGGCCCGCTGGTGACACGGCGATGTCCGCTGCGACGTACCGCCCCCGGGCCGGGCATCTGCGCCCGCCGGCTCGCCAGCCGCCACCGCGACCCGCCGGGCCGCCGAGGTCCTCATGAGACGAGGCGCGCCGAGTCAGAACCTGGAACCGACGCCCACCATTGGTCGATCGCACGATCGGCGCACGCGCGCGACCAGTGGAGGTGGAGCCGGCGTAGATGACCGGCGCGTCGGGCGCCCCGGTGACCGCCCGCGACTCCCAGACGTGGCCGACGGGAAGGCTTGGCCCGCCTAGCCGCGACCAGGTGGTTCCACGGCCGGTCGAGGCAACGATGCCGTCGGCCCCGGCAGCCGCGTAGACCCGGCCGTGGAAGACCCGCAGCTCCTCGACGGTGCGCGGCAAACCCGGCGGCGCCACGACGGACGCCGCGCCGAAGGCCCGCTGCACCCGGAAGGCTCCCCCACCCGCAGTCCCCACACATCCGACGCCGGTGGCCGGATCTATCGCCACTGACCGGATTCACATTCCGCCGAGGCCGAGCGGGTGCCAGCTGCGCCCGTCGTCGGTGGAGCGCAGCAGACCTTGCCGGAATGTGCCGGCAGCCACCAGCGCCTCGCTGCGCGGGTCGATAGCGAGCAGCTGCCCCGTGGGGCGTGAATGCTTGCCGTGGGGACCGTCGCCGACGGTATTTGCCGCCGGAGAACTGCGGGATGCCGCTCACGTCGGCGCCGGCAGCACCACCGTGGGGTTCGCCGGGTCGAACGTGACGACGTTCTGGAACCACCGCCGGCGAGCCCCGACGCGGTGAAGTGCCGCGTGCGTCGAGCGGTGAAGGCGGCAACGCCGCCGACGGTGCCCTGCACACGTCGGTGTCCGCGTAGCACCAGGATCGCGACCCCGACAATGATGACGCCGAGCACCACAGCGCCGAGTCAGCCTGCCCGTCGGCGGGACCAGCGCACCCCAGGACCGAACTTCAGCACCGAGGAATCCCCCGAGGTGGGCCAGCAGCCTGGTCCGTGCTGATCGAGTCGTTATGGGCCGTTCAGCGCACGACGGACAGCTTGGGGGAGGGAGGCCGTGCCGAGGTCGGCGTGCACCCGTCCTCGTGCGGCCGCGTCGATTGGTCCGAACGGGGACCCCTGCGGGCGGCAGACCGTGCCCGCGGGCGGAATCCGGGTGGTGAGCAGGTACCGCGTCCCGGTGCTGTCGATGCAGAAGTTCCCCTGCTAGAGAAACGCCGTGTGCCCCCACCCTGCGTCGGAGAGCAGCCGCGAATGGGGCAACAGGCGGGAGGCGGTGACCGCACCCGGGTAGGGGGTGGCAGGGTCGAAGTAGTTCCCGACGACGAGTACCGGCGAGGCGGTGCGGGCCCCTCAGGGGCCGAGGTAGCGGTCCTGACCGGCGCCGACCGGCCAGGGCTGACAGATGCTCGAAGCCCACGTCCAGAGCCGGCCAAGTAGCCGTGGTCGCGTTCTGCGGTGTCCGCCGTCCTCGGCCATGCGGCAAAGGAACTGGGGTTGATGCTGTCGGAGCACGCGACGGCGGGGTAGCTCTCGAATGAAATTCGGATAGGGCTGCTGAGGCGACGCATCCCTCACCAGCCTCGTCCGCAATGCGGCCAGGGAACGCCCCACGCTCTCCGCCGGTGACTGCGCCTCGATTCCGGCCAGGAAGGAGCCAGATCCGGCCAGCTGACCGGCGCGTAGAGCGCACCCAACGTAAGAGCAATGAGGTCAGCCTCGGTGAAGCCCGGGGTTGACGCGGTCCCAAATGGAATCGAGAGGTCCCGCAGTCGCTGCACCACGGTAGCGTCGCCGCCTCCTGGCCACGGCCGGCGCTCCAGGCGACCGGATCGAGCACGCCATCGATGACCAGCGCGCGGACCCGATGCGGGAAGCGGTCGGCATAGACCTGGCCGAGGAAGGAACCGTAGGAGAAGCCGAGGTAGTTCATTGTGCTGCCCACCGCCTGGCGCAGAACGTCCATGTCGCGGGCGACGTCCGCGGTCGACATGTGGTCGAGGATCGGCCCACCGCGGCGATCACATGCGCTCGCCAACGCCCCGTGAGCCTGCTGCTGCACGGTCTCCTGCCCCGGGGTCACCGGGACGGGAATGGCGGGATCACCGACAACGCAGCATCGAAGGAGGGGAAGCACTGCAGCGGCGTGCTCCGCATCACTCCGCGAGGATCGAATCCGACGAGGTCGAAACGGGCCCGCAACGACAGCGGCAGGAACTGGCCGATTGAGCGGACCATGTCGACGCCGGACGCGCCGGGCCCACCAGGATTGACAAACAGCGAACCGATCCGCTGCCCTAGAACGGCGGCCGGCAGGCGGATAAGGGCCAAGGACACCGTGGCCCCATCAGGCCGGTGATAGTCCAGCGGCACACTTACTTACTAGCGGTGGCGCACTCGTAGCCGTTCCGGCAGGGCGACTACGACACGGGTGCTGTCGTCGTCGTGACCCGGGCGACTGGGGCCGCCGCCGCGGGCCCAGCCGCCAATGACAATGGCGGCACGGCGACAGCAGCCGCGGCACACGCAAACCGCCATGCGGTGGGTCCACCCGCGTACGAGCAATGGACCGCGCACGAGCAATGGACCGCGCACGAGCAGTGGAAAGGTCACGACTGCATCCCCTCAACGCGCATTCACGGTCAGGTAGCGCCCGGCCACGGCGACACTACTACCCGTCATCATTGGGTCCGCCATCGGCCCGTCAAGCGCACGGGCCCATCGTCAGCTCGCGGCGCTCCCGATCGGCTACCGGGACAGTCCCGCCTCCCGGACCGCCGTTGACTGGCTACGGGAGTCTCCGTCGGGCTGGAAGATCGCCTCGATGGGTTGAGCGAAAAGCGCGGCGATGCGGAACGCGAGAGGCAGGCTGGGGTCATAGCGACCTGTCTCCAACGCGTTGACGGTCTGCCGAGACACGCCGAGTTGGTCGGCGAGTGCGCCCTGGGTCCAGCCGCGGCTCTCGCGCAATGGCTTGAGGTGGTTCTTCACGTGGTCCGAGCGGGAGCACGGTCACCCTCGTCCCGCGAGGCCCTATCAGGGTCGCTTGTCATCCTCTGAGGATGCATTGACGGCGCGTGCCTGTCAAGTGAGCTTGTCGAGCGGGAGGCCGGCCGCCCGCGGCCCCTGCCGCTCGGGACGCACAGTCAGGGCACAGCGGCGCCACACGATCGGGAGAGGGACGCCCGCGACGCAAGGTGGCATGACGACCTCGACGCTGCTTCCGACCAGTCTGAGGAAGCCGCCCTGGGGACAGCGTGAGCCGCCCGCACGCGCACCTGACCGCGGAGGTCCCGTACCCGTTCCGAGAAGGGCCGCGGCCACGCGTTGCGGGCGGTCTGGTTGACCTTCGATGCGCCGGTTCTGGCCTCCATGGACGTCGACCCTGTCCACCGACCTCGCCGCGCTGCTCCCGCTCGTGGCGCGGCTGCTGTCGGGGCACTCCGACGTGGCGATCGGTACCCGACTCGCACGGGGTTCCGACGCGCAATGCGGGTTCAAGGCCATCCGCCGCGATGTCGCGCGAGCTGCTGCCACTGGTGCAGGACGCCGGGTGGCTATTCGACACCGAGCTTCTCGTCCTGGCCGAACGGGCGGGTCTGCGGATTGGGGAGGTACCCGTCGACTGGGCCGATGACCCGGACAGCCGCGTCGACGTCGTGGCAACCGCACGGGCGGCCTGCGGGGAACCGCCGGCTCACCTTCGGCCGGTCCGGCCGGGGCGGCCGCGTGCGGTCCCAGGCTCAAGGGTTGCTCGTCTTCGGACTCGGGACGGTGACCTGAAGAGGCGGGGTCGGTCGGCCCGCTTCCAGCCCTCCACACCGGATTGGGGCCACCATGACCGCAACCAGGTCCTTGCGGCCGCCGTCTGATCGGCTCGGCGCTACGCCGCCTCTTGTCAGCTCGAGCCGCCCACCCGACGGGCGCCCTCTACCTGTGGGACCTCTCGGCGTCCGGCCACGCCAACACCTTCTACGCGGCGGCCGTGCAGGCCGGCGCGACGAGTTGGAAGGCGTGGTTGTTCGGCTTCAACTCATGGAGCCTGCTCGTCCCCCAGGCGCTGGAAGGGGTCGCCGCGGTCGGGCTGCTCTGCGCCGCGGTCCGCCGCTGGTCCGGTCCGGCGGCCGGCTTGAGCGCTGGCGCCGCCCTGGCGCTCACCCCCGCCACGGCGCTGATGTTCCGCTTCGACCATCCTGATGCGCTGCTGACCTTGCTGCTTGTCGCCGGGGCGTACGCGGTGGTCCGCGCCGCGGTGTCGGCGGCGCAGCTGGAACTGGCGAGTGGCAAGGCCGTCATGGCGATCGGTGGATGGAGGGGCAGCGACCACGCCCGACTCTGAGCCAGTTCCAGCACCACGTCGCGGAAGGAAGGCTCTCCTATTTCGTGGCCGGCTGCGGAGCGGGCGGTGGCGGCGCGCAAGGCGGCACCGCCAGTCAGATCACCGCCTGGGTCAAAGCCCACTTCACGGCGACCCGGGGAACACCGCACACCAGGCTGGCCCTCCTGTGATGCACTCGCTCATGTGAGCTCCCAGCCCGAACCCGGCGACAGGCTGCGGGTCGCGATCAGCGCCCCCGTGGCCGTCACGGCGCCCCCTCGCCGGTGAGCGGCCTGCTCGAGCACATCCTCCGCGTTCCCGGATGGTCGGTGACCCTGCTCGTCGGGCTTCTGGTGTTCGCCGAGGATGCCCTGTTCGTTGGGTTCGTCCTGCCCGGGGAGACCGCGGCTGTCCTCGGCGGGGTCGCCGCCAAGCTCGGTCACGTACCGCTATGGGGCATCCTGCTCACCGTCGTCGCCGCAGCCATCGTCGGCGACAGTGTCGGCTACGAGATCGGCCGTCACTTCGGCCCTCGGGTCCTGAAGCTGCACATCCTGGACAGCCATCGTCGGCGGCTGGACGACGCCCGCGATTTCCTCGCCCGCCGCGGCGGAACCGCTGTCTTCCTCGGCCGGTGGGTGGCGTTCTTCCGCGCCGTCATGCCCGCACTGGCCGGCACGGTTCGCATGCCCTACGGCAAGTTCCTGCTCTACAACGCCGCGGGTGGCATCGCCTGGGGCGTCACCGTCGTCCTCGCCGGGTACGCCGCGGGCGCCTCCTACGCCAAGGTCGAGAATGCCCTCGGACCGGTTGCGGCGCTGGTCGTCCTCGGGCTGGCGCTCATCGCCCTGTTCGCGTGGCGCATCCGCCGACGTCGTACCCAACGCAACCTGGAAGAGTCGCGCGACTCGTCCGGCTGAGGACGGCTGGCCGGCTTCTGGCCCCGCGCAACTCACTGCTGGAGGCATGCCAGAGTGATCTCATGCGCGTCATCCTGAACGTCATCTGGCTCGTCTTGTCCGGCGTGTGGCTGGCTATCGGCTACGCCTTCGCCGGCGTCGTCATGTGCATTCTGATCATCACGATCCCCTTCGGTCTGGCCTCGTTCCGGCTGGCCGGCTACGTGCTGTGGCCCTTCGGTCGAACGGTCGTCCGTCGCCCCGGGGCTGGTTCCGCCTCCGCGGTGGGGAACGTGCTGTGGTTCGTTCTCGCCGGGGTGTGGATCGCCATCGCGCACGTCGTGACCGGCCTGCTGCTCTGCATAACGATCATCGGGATCCCACTCGGAGTTGCCAACTTCAAGTTGGCCGCGGTGGCGATAGCCCCGCTGGGCAAGGAGATTGTCTCCACCGAAGACCCCCGCGTCCTGGGGCCCGCCTGGTGATCCGACGAGCGTCCGATTCACCCCTTGCCGACCCGCGGTGTCCGGATGCATGATCGACGTGCAGCACAAGACCAGCAGAATCACAGGGGGTGGACGGTCAGATGCTCTTCGTCATGACAATGAAATGGCAGCAAGGCCTCACGCGAGAGCAGCGTGACGGTGCCTTGGCACGTCGGTCACAATGGGTCTACCCGCAAGGGGTACAGCTTCATGGCGAGTACTGGCCGTCCTCGGAGAGTCTGGCAGTCGTCTCCGTCTTCGAAACGGACGACCCCGGATCCCTGCTGGAGATCGGTCTCACCTGGGGGGACGTGTTTCAGCTTGAAGTGTCGCCAGCGGTGTCCGCAGAGGACGGGCTGAGGTTGGGTCCGGAGGCGATGGCGCGCCGAAAGGTCTGACTCGGCCGGCGCAGCGCTCGCTTGCGCTGTCAGGGTCTGTGCACGGCCGCGAGCAGCGCCGCGTAGGAGCGCACCAAAGCAGCGCGTTCACGCGGCACCAGCTCACTCCCGGGGTCGACGCCCGCGCTGACCCATTCATCCGACAGTGTCGTGGCCTGCGCGCGCTCGGCTGCGGCGAGCCGTACGGCCTCGGCGGGGACGGCGTAGACGTGGGCGTACAGCGCTTGCAACGCCACGACCAGCGCCTCGTAGCCGGCGGAATCTTCGGGGTTGGGACCCCGTTGGACGTCGCGATGCGCTCGCCACCAGCCGACCTCCAGCCGGGCGGCCTCATCGACATCGAAGGTGGCGTGGTGCGCGCGGGCAACCAAGCTGTAGAAGCGCCGCATGTAGTCGCGAGCGGCATCGGGGCGGTTGTCCGGAAACGGCGCCCAGCGTTGGTTGGCGCGTAGCACCCACCACGCGCCGAGAACGGTCCGCAGCCAGGACATCCCGAAAGTGTGGCGCACCAGTCGCACCGCGGCGAACAGGAAGGAAAACCACTCGTGCCGGTAGTAGCTTACCCACGTCTGGCACTCCAACGCCCCCACCAGCCGAGGGTCGAAGGACCGCATCGGCGAGACACCAGGACAACGTCGCACGTCGCCAAGTGAACACCGGCCGACCCCCCGGCGACTATCTCAGCGGACCCGGGTTTGCGGAGGTCGTGGCCGCCGATCACCTGCCGGGCAGGTTCGGTCGTACGCTGGTCGCGGCGATCATGCTCGAATGTTCGTTGCCAAACCCAGCGGAACGTACCTTCGAGCATGATCGGCGAGAATGAGGGGATGAGTTTCGACAGCGAACTCGACAACATCGCCGCCGAGTTGTACCTGCTGCGGCCGGAGGAGTTCGTCGCCGAGCGGGACCGACGGGTGCGCGCCGTGCGCCAACACGGTGACCGTGACCTCGCCCGGGCGGTGGAGCGACTACGCCGGCCGACGAGCTCCGCGTGGCTGGTGAACCTCCTCGTCCACTCCCAGCCCGACGCCGTCCAGGAGCTCCTGACGCTGGGGGAGCAGCTCCGCGAGGCGCAGGTCGGGCTCGCCGGGCCGGCTCTGCGTGAATTGTCGGCCCAGCGCCACCAGGTGATCGCCGCGCTCGTGCAGCGAGCACGTCGACTGGCCCACGATGCCCAGCACCCAGTGAGTGAGGAGGCGGCCCGCGAGGCCGAGGCCACGCTGGATGCCGCGCTGGCCGATCCCGGCGTCGCACGTGCCGTACTGGGCGGCAGGCTTGTGCACGCCACCGGGTACGCCGGCTTCGGCACGGATGGGGACCGCACGCCCGTGGTCGAGCCCTTCCGCCAGAGTCATCCCGGCGGGTCGGCGGGGTCCGTCGACCGACAGGATCAGGACCTCGAAAGGCGGCGGCTGGAACAGGCAACCCGGGCGGAGGCCGCCCGGGAAGCCGCCGAGGCGGCCAACCGAGCAGGGCAGGAGGTGGCGGACTGGGATGCTGAGCTGCGCGCCGGCCGGGAGCAGCGGGACGTGGCGGACGCGACGGTCGCCCGTCTCACCGAGGAGCTCTCCGCCGCCCAACTCCGACTGTCGGAAACAAATCGGCGGCTCGCGACCAGCCGGCAGCGGCGCGAACAGGCAGTCCGATCCTTCGACCGCGCTCGACGGCGCGCCGAGCAGGCCCGCGCCGCAGCCGAGCAAGCCTGAGGGGGCCGGAGACTGGCGGGGTGAGCGAGCACGCCAGTGGGCCAGACGAACGCAGCTACCACATGACCCCCGGGGAGTTCCGCCGTCAGGGCCGGGCGGTCATCGACCTCATCGCCGACTACCTGGAGCGCATCGAGGAGTTCCCGGTGCTCTCGCCGGTGCAGCCGGGCGAGGTGCGGGCCGCGTTGCCCGGCTCGCCGCCGGAGCGCGGCGAGCCGTTGGCTGACATGCTCGCCGACGTAGAGCGGGTCATCCTGCCCGGCCTCACCCACTGGCAGTCGCCTTCATTCTTCGGCTTCTTCCCGGCCAACTCCTCCGGCCCATCGGTGCTCGGCGAGCTGCTGTCCGCGGGCCTCGGCGTGCAGGGGATGTTGTGGGCCACGAGCCCGGCCTGCACCGAGCTGGAGACGCTGGTCCTCGACTGGCTGGCCGAGCTGCTGGCACTGCCCGCCGGCTTCCGTTCCGACAGCCCGGCCGGCGGCGCGGTCATCCAGGACAGCGCGTCAAGCGCGGTGTTGTGCGCGCTGGTCGCAGCCCGGGAAAGGGCCACGAGGGGGCTCGTCGGCACGGCTGGCGGCGCTGCGGCCGGTCAGTTGACAACGTACTGCTCGGCCGAGGCGCACAGCTCGGTGGAAAAGGCCGTGCGCATCGCCGGCGTCGGCACAGACAACCTGCGGCGGGTCGCCGTCGACGACCGGCTGGCCCTCGATCCGGCGGCGCTCGAAGCGGCGCTCGCCACCGACGTGGCCGCCGGCGCCACGCCGGTGCTCGTGGTGGCGACCGTCGGCACGACGGGAACGACCGCGATCGACCCGCTGCCCGCCGTCGCAGCAGTCTGCGACAGGTACGCCGTGTGGCTGCACGTGGACGCGGCGATGAGCGGCACGGCCGCACTCTGCCCGGAGTTTCGGTGGATCCACGAGGGCCTCGATCGGGCGGACAGCTACAGCGTCAACCCGCACAAGTGGATGTTCACCAACTTCGACTGCGACGCCTTCTACGTCGCTGACCGGGCGGCGCTGGTCTCTGCCCTGTCAATCCTGCCGGAGTACCTGCGCAACGCGGCGACGGAGTCTGGCGCGGTCATCGACTACCGCGACTGGCAGGTGCCGCTGGGCCGGCGGTTCCGGGCGCTGAAGCTATGGTTCGTGCTGCGCCACTACGGGGCGGGCGGGCTGCGTCACCACGTGCGGGAGCACGTCGCCATCGCCCAGAAGCTGGCCGGCTGGGTACGGGCTGACTCCCGCTTCGAGCTGGCCGCGCCGGTGCCGCTTAACCTGGTCTGCTTCCGACACGTGGACGGGGACGTCGCGACCGAGCGCGTGATGGCTGAGGTCAACGGTTCTGGCGCGGCTTACCTCTCCTCGACCCGGGTCTGCGGGCGTCTGGTTATCCGGGTCTCCGTCGGCGGCACGCTCACCCGCGCGGCCCATGTGAAGGCAGCATGGGGTCGCCTGCAACAAGCCGCCGATGGCCTCTAGCAAGATCGTGGCATGGACCACGTGCAGGCACACGACTTCAGTGGTCGACGCCGCGACGATAGGTTCGCCGCCGGTCAACTCGCGACGCGACCGCCGTTGACGTCTGCCAAGCCGGGCCTGGTCATGGCCATCGGAACGACGACCCGGTCATAGAGCTCCTCGGAGACGCCATTGGCCAACGCAGCCTGCTTGAGGGTGAGGTTGTGGTCGATGGCGTGATGGGAGATGACAGAGGCCTTGTCGTAGCCAATGACCGGGGACAACGCCGTGACCATCATCACCGAGCGGTCGATATTCTCCTTTATCTTTGACTCGTCGAGCTCTGCGCCTTCGACGAGGAATGTTCGGAAGTGGTCACACATGTCGCCCAGGATCAGAGCCGAGTGCAGGTAATTGCTGATGATGATTGGGCGGAACGCGTTGAGCTCGAAGTTGCCTTCAGCACCCGCCGTCGACACGGATACATCGGCCCCGATGACCTGAATGCAGACCATGAGCATCGCCTCGGCCTGGGTCGGGTTGACCTTGCCCGGCATGATTGAGGACCCCGGCTCGTTGGCCGGCAGCACCAGCTCCCGCAGACCCGTACGCGGGCCGGAACCGAGCCAGCGCATGTCGTTGGCAATCTTGAACAGGGAGACGGCGGCGTTCTTGAGGGCCGCGTGCCCCCGGACCATCCGATCCAGAGTCCCCTGGGCGGTGAACTTGTTGGACGCCGACTGATAGGGCTCGCCCGTGAGCGTGGACAGGACCGCCGCGACCTCCTCTCCGAACCCCCTGGGAGCGTTGAGGCCGGTCCCGACAGCGGTCCCGCCTATTGCGAGCGTACGAAGGGCATCGGCGGTGTGTTTCACTTCGGCACGGGCGTCCTCGAGGGCCCCCGCGTAGCCGGACCACTCCTGACCGACGGTGAGTGGCGTGGCGTCTTCCAGGTGCGTCCGTCCGATCTTGACGATCTGCGACCACTGGTCGGACTTCTTCTCGAGTGCGCGCTGCAGCCTCTCTAACGCTGGAAGGGTCCTCGTCGAGGCCATCGTGTAGGCGGCGATATGCATCGCGGTGGGGAAGGTGTCGTTGCTCGACTGCCCCATGTTGACGTGGTCGTTGGGATGGATCGGTGTCTTCGAGCCGAGATCCCCGCCGACCAGTTGGATACACCGGTTCGAGATGACCTCGTTGACGTTCATGTTCGACTGGGTACCTGAACCGGTCTGCCAGACGTAGAGCGGGAACTCCGCATCGAGCGCGCCGCTGGTGACCTCGTCGCACACTCGCTGGATGAGCTCGCCCTGCCAGCGAGGCAATCTCCCGGCGTCGGTATTGACGGCGGCCACGGCTTTCTTGACGTACCCGTAGGCGTGGTACACCTCCTTGGGCATGCGGTCGTGCCCGATGTTGAAGTGCTCCAGACTGCGCTGGGTCTGCGCCCCCCAGTAGTGCTCGGCCGGGACGTCGACCGCGCCGAGGCTGTCTGTCTCCCGCCGCGTCCCGGTTGCGCCGAGACCGACTGGCACGTCGAGGATCGTGGGTGCGTCGTCGTCGACCCTCATGTCGCGCCCCTTCAACCGGCGACGATCGGCACGTACGTCGGCCACCACTGCGCTTCGCGTACTGCCTCGATGACGTCGTCGATCTCGGCTCGGGCCAAGCCCTGACGCTGGGCCGCCTGCACGACCTGGACGGCGACCACGCTCGACGTTGTGCGTAACTCGGCGTTGGACGGCAGCAGGGCGGCACCGGGAGCGACGAGATCGGCCTCACCGGCCACCGCGTGGGCCGCGGCCAGGAGCATCTCGTCGGTGATCTTCGACGCTCGGGAGACGATGGCGCCCAGGCCCAGGCCCGGGTACAGCGCGGCGTTGTTCGCCTGGCCGATCTTGAACACGGTACCGTTGATCTTGACGTCGTCGAACGGCGAGCCGGTGGCTACGAGGGCCTTGGCCTGGGTCCAGGTCAGAATGTCGTCCGGCGCGGCTTCGGCCAACGGTGTGGGGTTGGACAGCGGGAAGATGATCGGCCGCTCCACCTGACTCGCCATGGACTTGACGATCGCCTCGGTGAACCTGCCGGGCGTTGTCGATGTGCCGATGAGGATGGTCGGCTGCACCTCCTCGACGACGGCGGCCAGGTCGATGATCCCCGCCTGGGTGCGTTCCTCCTGCAGCGTCGCCATCTCAGGCCAACGCAGCATATTCGCACTCTGGAGGAGCGGCTGGCTCCGCTGCCAGTGCGCGACCTCCTCGGCGGGGTGGGTGTACGGGCGCTGGTAGTCGAGCAGGCCGTCGGCCATGTCGTCGGTGAGCAAGCCGGGGAGGTCCACGATCCAGATCCGCCGGGCCGCTTCCTCCGGCGTCAACCCGTCCCGGATCAGCTGGTCGCGGATCTGATCCGCGATGCCGCACCCGGCGGTGCCACCCCCGGCGATGACGATCTTCTGTTCGGGCCAGGTCGATCCAGCGACGGACACCGCATTGAACAGGCCGGACATCGTGATGGCACCGGTGCCCTGCATGTCGTCGTTAAAGCTGGCGACGGTGTCGCGGTGCCGGTCGAGGACCCGCCGGCACGTGCTCGACCCGAAGTCCTCCCAATGCAACATGGCCTTGGGGAAGAGCTTGGTGGCCGCCGTCACGTACGCGTCGATGAAGGCGTCGTAGGCCGCTCCCCGAACGCGGGCGTGCCGGTAGCCGATGTACATCGGGTCGTTGAGGAGCGACTCGCGGTTGGTACCGCCGTCGAGCATGACCGGGATCACCCGGTGCGGGTCGATTCCCGCGGCGGCCGTATACACGGCCAGCTTGCCGATCGCGATGTCGACGCCATTGCTGCCCCAGTCTCCGATGCCGAGGATCTCCTCCGCGTCGGTGGCCACCAACAGGTCAATGTCGTCCGGGCCGGCGCCGAAGGCGCGGAGGCTGTCCTCGATGGCGTCGACCTTGCCGATGGACAGAAAGACCCCGCGCGGGCGGGTAAACGCCTGGCTGAAACGCTCGATGGCCTGCCCGACCACCGGGTCGTACACGATAGGGAGCATCTCGAGTAGATGGCGTTGTATGAGGGCGAAGAAGAGTGTCACGTTCGTGTCGTGCAGGCTCATCATGTAGAGGTGCTTGGCTAGGTCCGAGGGCTGCGCGGAGTAGATGGCATACGCCCGGTCGAGTTGCGGTGCGATATCGGCAACCTCTGCGTTGGGGAGGAGCCCGAGAAGGCCAAGGGATGCGCGCTCGTCCAGCGTGAAGGCGATGCCCTTGTTGAGAAGCGGGTCGCGAAGCACGTCGTAGCCACGAGCAGTGGTCTCGAACACCTGCCGACCAGCTTGCGTCGACGTCCTCGCCAAGCGGCTGTACATTACCGGCCCCTCCATCGCGAACCGAGATCTTCAGCGCGCCACCCCTACCGACGCTCACCTGACGCCCGTTACATCGAAGAGACTGGCCTGCAACCTTGAGCACCTGGCTCACCCGAGATCGCGACGGCGAAAGCTGGCGAAGCCCACGCCCGTCAGTGCGGCGGCAATCCCGAGGAGCCACAGCATCGGCGTGGGGCCGAACGGGCCGCCGGGCAGTCGGGGCACGTGGGTGTAGGGCGAGAGGCCCATCACCCACTGCGGAAACTCGAAGATTGCCCCGAGTTGCCCGATGAGCAGGAAGATCGCGAGGGCGGCCCAGCCGGCCGCGACGAACCTGGGCGCGAGTCCGAACGCGGCCACGACGACACCGGTGAGGACCCACACCGCGGGGAGCTGGACGAGGGCGGCGCCGAGGACCCGCCCGATCTGGGCAGAGTCACCGGTGTGCGCGGCGTACGCCGTCCCCGCGCCCAGTCCGGCGCCAACCATCAACGCGGTCGTGCCGAGAACCGCGACGACGGTGTGGCTGGCCGTCCACCGGGCGCGACTCACGGCCGTGGCCAGCAGCGGTTCGGCCCGCAGCGCCGTCTCCTCAACGCGCAGCCGCATCGCTGCCTGCACGCCGTACACCGAAGCGAGCACGCCCACGATGCTGAACTCGGCAGCGAGAAATGCGTCGGTCAAGCCGTGCCGGCCGCCAAGGCGGAGGATCATGTCCCGGGCCTGGGCGCTGTTGAGCAAGCCGCCGACGTCGGAAGCGATGTTGCCGACCACGATGCCGACGAGCAGGAACGCCACGAGCCAGGCGGCCAGCGCGACCCGGTGCAGCCGCCAGGCCAGCCCGAGCGGGCTGCGCAACCCAGCCGGTGCGGTGGCGGGGCCCGGCCGGTCGGTTAGCAGGCCGGCGCCGAGGTCGCGCCGGGCGAGGAGGACGTACGCCACAGCCGAGGTGGCGACGGCGAGGGCCAGCAGCGGTATGAGCAGCAGCCAGCGGTCGCCGGCGTAGGGCCGGACCTGCTGGGCCCAGCCGACGGGTGACAGCCACGACAGCCACCGCAGCCCGTCCGGATCGGAGCTGTCCCCGATCCCCCGGAGCAGGTACGCGAGGCCGAGGGTGGCTCCCGCAGCCCCGATGGCTCCCCGGGCGCTCGTGGTCATTTGGGCGGCTACGGCTCCGACCGCGGCGAAGGCGATACCGGTGCCCGCCCAGGAGAGGCCGAACGCGATCGACCCGGAGCTCGGCAACCCGGCGGCGATCAGCGCGCCCGAGGTGAGGGCCCCGATCGCCACCAGCGCCGTGGTGGTGACGAGCAGCGCTGCAGTCAGGGCCGCGTACCGGCCGACTACGCCTGCGCCCACCAGCTCGAGGCGACCAGCCTCCTCCTCGGCGCGGGTGTGTCGAACGATGAGCACCAGCCCGAGGACGCCGAGCAAGGCCGCGCCGAAACCGCCCAGTTTGATCGTGGCCAGGGCGCCGAGCGCGGTCACGTCGTAGATCCGCCCGTACAGCCCGACGAGCGACGACGTGGCATTGATGTTCTGGGCCGCCTGCACCCGGGAGGCGAGGTCCGGGTAGAGGCCGACGGTCGCGGAGGCCGAGAGGCCTGCCATACCGGCCAGCAGCACGGCCCAGACGGGTAGGAGGACCCGGTCACGGCGGACAGCGAGCCGCACCAGCGGACCGACGCCGGTCACGCCGGTCACGACCGTGCCGCCGCGCCTGCCGGATCTGCGGGCCGGCCGCCAGCCGAGCCGTTGCCGTAGTGCTCCAGGAACAGTTGCTCCAGCGTCGGCGGCTGGCTGACCAGGCCGCGCACCCCGACCTCAGTCAGCCCGCGGAGAGCCTCGTCGAGGTAGGCGGCGTCGACGTCGAAGCGGACCCTGTTGCCCTCGACGTCGAGGTCGTGGATGCCCCGAAGGCTGGCGACGCCGTTCGGCGGGCCGGCCAGATCGGCCGATATCGAGGTACGGGTGAGGTGGCGCAGCTCGGTGAGGGTGCCGGTCTCCACGTTGCGCCCGGCCCGGATGATGCTCACCCGGTCGCACAACGCCTCGGCCTCGGCCAGGATGTGGCTGGACAACAGGACGGAGCGGCCGTCGTCCCGCCCCTGCTCGATGCAGTCCCGGAAGGTCTGCTCCATCAACGGGTCGAGCCCGGAGGTCGGCTCGTCGAGCAGCAGCAGCTCGACGTCGGAAGCGAGCGCCGCGACGAGCGCGACCTTCTGCCGGTTCCCCTTGGAGTACGCCCTGCACTTCTTCGTCGGGTCCAGGTCGAAGCGCTCGAGCAGCGTCGCTCGCCGCTTGGGGTTGAGGCCGCCGCGGAGCCGCCCGAGCAGGTCGATGACCTCCCCACCGGTGAGGTTGGGCCACAGGGACACGTCGCCCGGCACGTATGCCAGCCGACGGTGCAGCCGTGTCACGTCACGCCACGGGTCGCCCCCCAACAGCGTCACGGTGCCGGCATCGGCCCGGAGCAGGCCTAGCAACACCCGAATAGTCGTCGACTTCCCGGATCCGTTGGGCCCGAGGAAGCCGTGCACCTCCCCCACGCTGACCTGCAGATCAAGTCCATCCAGGGCCTTCGTGCGACCGAAGGACTTGCGGAGACCCTGCACCCGGATCACGTCAGTCACACCTGGAGAATACTCACTTCACAAACTTGTGAAGCTACGGTAACTCCATGACTCACGCCTAGGATGTTCGCATGCCCGGACCGAGCAGCACCCGACGTGGGACCGGAGATCTCGGCCCGGCACGTCGCGACGAGGAGGCCGTCCGGCAGTTCGTCGAGCACCTGTCGATGACGCTTGCCGACCAGGGTTTCCCGCGAATGCCGGCCCGGGTGCTGCTGACCCTGATGAGCGCGGATGAGGAGGCGCTCACCGCAGCCGAGATCGGCCAACGTCTGGGTGTCAGCCCGGCAGCAGTGTCCGGCGCGGTGCGCTTCCTCACTCACGTCGGGCTGCTCGATCGTGATCCCGTGCCCGGGTCACGTCGGGACCGCTACCGGATGCCGGACGACGCCTGGTACCTGGCCACGCTGACCAAGGAGACCTGGCTCACGACCGTCATCGACCACGCCACGGCCGGCGTTGGCGCACTCGGCGGCGCTGCGACCACAGCCGGGCGGCGAGTTGCGGACATGCGGGACTTCTACGCCTTCGTGCAGGGCGAGATGAACGGGATGCTCGCCCGCTGGCGGACTACCCGGCGGTGAACATCCACGCCGCCGACGGGCTGCGACCTGGACCTCGCGAGGTCTGGGTCGGCGGCGCAATCACGCCCGTCGCCCACGGGCAGCTCAGGTTCGGCTGGGAGTGATGACCGTCATCGCCGTCAC
>JADGOV010000214.1 GCA_017882785.1 Frankiaceae bacterium | reverse complement strand
CGTGTCCTGGAGGAACGATAGGTCGAGTCCACGGTGATGGATCAAGACGACGACGGCGCGTGATCTTCGGTGTGAACCCATGCGGTGAGCGCTGTAGCTGTCGCGGCCATCGCGTCGACAGGTGGCCGGCGCAGCTGCCGCCACCGTGTGCCCCGACAGCGATGATCAGAGCGGCGGTGAAATGACTGGATCGCAGCCTGTTCGACGAGCGCCGGGCGGGTGAGGAGCCAGATGTGGCGCGGGGCCGGAGGGCGCCGGAGTCTGCACGACGACCTGCCGGCGGGCCGCGCCGAGCGCGCGCCCTACTAGAAAACTCGATCCGGCGAAGTGGGCCAGAACCATCAAGCGTGGCAGACGACACCACTCAGGCTCCGCAGCCTGCCTCCGCCGAGGAAGCCTTTCCGTCTTTGCACCAGTTGACGTCGGGCAGGTTTGCGTCGAAGGGATTGGTCGAAACCAGAACCGTGTCGGATGCCACCTGTTCGAAGTGGAACTGAAAGACGTATCCCGAATCGCGGGAGGAGTTGTAGCCGACAACCTCGGGTTGGCCGATCACCGTGCCTGCCAAGCTCCCGTCGTCGTTGAGGTCGTATTGCAGGGTGTACTTGATCGAATTGCAGCAACCGCCCCCGGCAAGGAGGGTCCCGCTGTGGTCGGCGCCGATGGTCAGACTGCTGGTATGGCGGCCCCATGTGCCGACGTAATCGGTGAAGCTGTAGCTATCGGCCGCTGCGGCTGGGGTGTCTCTCGTGACGGGGCCGCCCGCCGTGAATGGTGTGAAACTTGCTTTGCTGACGGTGAACCCGTTGCCGGTGGCCGTGTCGGTGCACATCATGCCGTCCTCTGCGCTCGAGCACGTGAGGTCGCCGTTGGTCAGACTCGCCCCGTACGGGTCCAGCCGAGATACGCCGGAAAGGGGCCACGAGGGTGGCTCACCGGTCGGTGGGGAGGAGCTGAAGCGCCTTTTCGCGGTCTTCGTCGGTGGGTCGGGTGTAGGGGGTCGCCGTAGTAGCCGCCGAAAATCGAGCGGATATGGCTGGGTAGGTTCCTGGGCTGGGAATCTGTGGGGGCTGGCTGGAGGTTGACGTTCTTGGCGTCGCAGGTGTTCGCGGGTGAGGAGCTGGAGCGGCTTCGGGGGTTCCCGGAGATCGGCCGGGACGAGCTGTTCCGGTTCTTCACCTTGACTTCGGCTGATGTCGCGTTCGTCGATCCCGGGCGGGGGCGTGGGCCTGCGGATCGGCTCGGCCTGGCGGTGGCGTTGTGTTCGTTGCCATGGTTGGGGTTCGTGCCGGACAAGGTGTCGGCGGCACCGCCGGTGGCGGTGGCGAGGTTGGCCGACCAGTTGGGTGTCGACCCGGACGAGTTGCGGTCTTACGGACGGCGGGCGAAGACCCGGACCGAGCACCTGCGGCTGGTGGCGAAGTACCTGGGATGGCGGCTGCCGGCGACGATGGAGCTCAAGGAGCTGGACGAGTTCCTGCTGGCACGGGCTCTGGAACACGACTCGCCGACCCTGTTGTTCCGGCTGGCGTGTGAGTACTTGATCTCGGCGCGGGTGATCCGGCCCGGCCCGGTGACTGTGCTCGAGCGGGTCGCGCACGCCCGCGCCGAAGCGCAGCGGGAGACGTTCGACCGGCTGGCGCACGAGTTCACCGACGCGCGGTGCTCGGCATTGGACGGGCTGTTGGTGACTGCTCCCGAGATCGGCACGACCCGGCTGCGGTGGCTGTCGACCGGTCCGGTCGAGGCGTCCTCTGCGGCGGTGAAGGCCGAGGTCGCGAAGCTGGAGTTCCTGCGTGGCTTGGGCGCGGACACCCTGGACCTGTCGGTGCTTCCCGCTGAGCGGCGCCGGTTCCTTGCCACGGTCGGGCGCCGGTTGACCGCGCAGGCGCTGGAACGGCGCGATCCGCAGCGGCGCTACCCGATCCTGTTGACGCTGCTGGCGCAGTCGGCGACCGACGTGCTCGACGAGGTGGTGCAGCTATTCGACCAGGCCATCTCCGCGCGGGAAAGCAAGGCCGAACGCACGATGCGGGACGCGCTGGCCGAGCGGGGCAAGGCCGGGGAGGATCGGCAGGCGCTGCTGGACGAGCTGCTGGCCATCATCACCGACCCGGGCGTGCCCGACGAGCAGATCGGCGGGCTGATCCGAGGCGAACGGATCGGGTGGCCACGGCTGCGGTCCGCGGTGGCGCAGGGCGCCCCGAGGTTGCCGCGCGATCACGGACACCTCGCGGCGTTGGACGGCTCCTACGGGTATCTGCGGCAGTTCACCCCGCAGCTGCTGGCCGCGGTGCGGTTCGCCGGCGGCACCGCCGCGACCGGGCTGCTGGAGGCTGTGGAGATCCTGCGCGAGCTCAACGCCACCGGCGGCCGCCGCGTCCCGAGCGACGCCCCGGACGGGTTCGTGCCGGCGCGGTGGCGCGGCTACCTGGAGACCACGGCGCGCTCCGGCAACGCCAGCGCCTACCGGCACTACTGGGAGCTGTGCACACTGCTGGCCCTGCGGGACGGGCTGCGCACTGGTGACGTGTTCGTGCCGGGCTCGCGCCGCTACTGCGACCCTGCCGCCTACCTGCTGCCCCCGGACAAGTGGGTGTTGCAGCGGGTGGAGTTCTGCCAGCTCGTGGGCAAGTTCACCGATCCCGCCCGTGCGCTGGCCGCAGCGCAGGACGAGCTGGCCGAGGCGCTCGGCGAGCTGGAGGAGGTCCTGGCCGGCGGGGACGGTCCGGTTCGCTTGGACGAGGCCGGCGATCTGGTGATCTCGCCGCTGACCGCGGAGGACGTCCCGGCCGAGGCGACGGCGTTGAAGGCGGAGCTGACCGACATGCTGCCGTTCGCGCCGATCGTGTCGCTGTTGATCGAGCTGGACAAGCGCACCGGCTACCTGGACTGCTTCATCCACGCCGGCGG
>JADGOV010000213.1 GCA_017882785.1 Frankiaceae bacterium | reverse complement strand
GTCGGGTGACCAGCATCCGCTGGCCCACCGGCGGCCCGCCGGACGACCTTCTCGGCCCTTCGGCTACCCGGGGGTCGGACGCCGGAACCGGCACGGTCATCTGGGAGCACTGCGGAAGACCAGTCAACACTGGTCCTCGCCGGGGCTGGCCGGCCAAATGACTGCAGCGGCGCCTGCAGGACGGCCGCACATCGGGCACGGCACCGCACCCAGGACGGGATCCCCGCTTGAAACTGGCTCGCATAATTGCCGCCTATACGAGCCGGCGGGTCCGTGACCAGGGCTTTCTCTCATCAGCGACAAGTCCGAGGCAGTTTCCACTATCTTTCGTTCTCGACCTGAATTTTCGTTGCCTTCCGTCGTGATGGCGAAATCTAGGCGTAGGCACTTTGCGCCGGTGTATCAACCCAAGACCTACACGTTCCGCACAACGTGGGGGAATGGACCCGTTACCGGTGGCTGCTTAGTGGTGGCCGCGACGATTCGGGATCGCCGGGGTGACATGACCGTGAACGGGCGACAGGCTGGCCGCCTGGCTGCGGGACCTGACGCGGGCGGTTTGATCAGGCACGGAAATGACGCATTGCACGAGGTTGGCGACCTGCGGGCGGCTCGGTCTTGGTTCGAGCAGGCCCACCGGGCTGCCGACCGGGCGGGCGATGCGGATGCCATGGCCACGGCGGCGCTCGGGATCGGTGGACTGTGGGTCCACGAACATCGTGAGGCTGGAGCCTGGGCGCAGGCGATGTCGTGGCAACGTCGATCGCTGACAGTGCCCAACCTGAGTTCGGGGCTTGCGGCGCAGTTGCGTGCCCGGGTGGCGGCCGAGGAGGACTACCGCGCCGGGCGGCATGCCGAGGTGCTGAATGTGCTGCAGGACGCCCGGAGCCGGGACGATCCGCAGACCTTGGCGATGACGTTGAGCCTGGCTCACCATTGTGTGTTGGGCCCTGAACACGGCAGGGTGCGCGCCGCGTTGGCCGAGGAACTGCTGTTGACCGCAGCCCGCACGGAGCGCCGCATCGACCGGCTGATGGGGATGCTGTGGCGAACGGTCGACGAGTTCCTGGACGGCGATCCGCACGCCGAGCGTTCACTCGGGCAATTGCGCGATGCGCTTCGGGCGGGTGGACACCTGGCGGTCGAGTTCGTCGTCCAGGCCATCACGGTGATGCTGAAGATCCGTGCCGGTGACCTCGTGCAGGCCGAGGCGTTGGCCGCAGAGTGCGCGGCCCGCGGCGACGTCTGCGGTGATGCCGACGCCGCCGGGTGGTACCGCGGGCAGCTCCTGGCCATCAGATGGTTCCAGGGGCGGGTCGGCGAGCTCCTACCGATATTGACCGAGCAGGTGCACTCCTCTTCCTTGGGCGCGCTGGACGACTCGCTGGTCGCCGCGTTGGCGGTGGCTGCCGCGACTCAAGGCGATCACCTGTGCGCGGCCGGGGCGTTGGTCCGGCTGGGCCGCGGCGATCTGCGCCGAGTGCCATCGTCGAGCAGTTGGCTGGTCACCATCTGCGCGGCCGTGGAGGCGGCCGCGCTGTTAGGGGATGTGGACACCGCGGCCACGGCGTATGACCTGCTTCGGCCCTTTGCCCGGCTGCCGGTGATGGTAAGTCTGGCGATCGCCTGCTTGGGTTCGGTGGAGCACACCCTGGGCGTCGCCGCCCTGACCATGGGGGATCCGGATCGTGCCGTCGCCCATCTGCGGCGGGCCGTCCGGGAAAACCTCGCGCTCGGGCACTGGCCGGCGCATTGCCTGTCCCGCCATCGGCTGGCCCACGCGCTGTCCGAGCGGGGTGGGCCGCAGGACCTCGACGACGCTCGACGGGAAACAGCCACCGCCGAACGGGAGGCGGCCCGGCTCTCGATGGTGCTCCCGCCGCCGGACGCCCTGGGCGCCACGGCGCCACGTGCAGAGCAGCCCGGAACCGCCACGACCAGACCTGCACCGTGGACCGGCGATGGCCAGCGGACCGCGCGCTCGGCCGACGCCGACGTTCAGATCAGGCTCCTCGGACCGGTCGACATCACCCTGGCGGGGACGGTGTACGCCGTCCCCGGCGTGCGTCGCAGGACCGTGCTGGCCGTGCTCGCTCTGCACGCCGGGGAGGTCGTGAGCACGGATCGGCTGGTCGACATCGTCTGGGGTGAACGGGCACCCAGGACCGCGGCCACCACGCTGCAGAGTCACGTGTCGTTTCTGCGGCGGGTGATCGGCGCCCGGGCCGCGATTCTCACCAGGTCGGGCGGCTACCTCCTCGACCTGGGCGCCGAGGCCACCGACGTGGCGGCCGCCGAACGCCTCATCCGGTCGGGCACCCAGTGCACAGACCCGATCGACGCCATCCGATATTTGCAGGAGGCCCTGGCGTTGTGGCGCGGGCCGCCGCTGCGGGACATCGCGGGCCCGGCATGGACCCACGATCAAGCCCAACACCTGAGCCACCTACGGCTCACGGCCCACAAGGCGCTGGCCCAGGCCCGGCTGGCGCTCGGCCAACACGCCCAGCTGGCGGCGGAACTGGACCCGTTGACCCGGGAACATCCGTTGGACGAGCAGATCCACGAGCACCTGATGCTCGCCCTGTACCGGGACGGGCTGCAGAGTGAGGCCCTCGTGTTGTACGGCCGCCTCCGATCGGCGCTTCGCGACGGGCTGGGGATCGACCCGAGCCGACCCCTCCGCGACCTTCATACCGCCATCCTGCGCCAGGACGAGGCGCTCAACCAGCCCCGCCCTCCCCACACCGTAGGGGACAGGGCTGACCGGCCATGCCCCCTCTTGGCCAGTGTTGGTCGGCGGGCCGGTGTCAGCAGATGACGCCGGCGCGCATCGCGATGGCGACCATCTCGGCTCGGTCACCGGCGCCCAGCTTGCGGCCGATCCGGCTGAGGTGAGCCTTCACCGTCCGGGAGGGCAG
>JADGOV010000037.1 GCA_017882785.1 Frankiaceae bacterium | reverse complement strand
GCCCGTGGCTTCCACGAGTTCGCGCAGCTGCTTCGTCGCCGACTTCCGCTTCTTGTCGATCCGGTCGAGCTCCACGATCAGCTCCGCGGCCAGCCGGCGGCGGGTGCTGCCGACGACGTCACGGGGGCGCACCGTCGCCAGCAGCGCTTTGGCCTGCGTCGCGGACAGGAATGTCTTCGCCCCACCGGGAACCAGCTCAACCAACAGCCGGTGCAGCCGGTTCACCGTCAACGTCCGCGCGGCGCCGAGTTCGTCCCGCCGATCGGCCAGCAGGCGCAGCGCCACTGTCGCGCCATCGACCTGCACGACACGTAGGCCCGGGGTGCGTAGGGCCACACCGCGACGGAGTGCGCGTCGGTGGCGTCGGTCTTCCGCCCCTGGCCGGTGGAGAACACCCGAGCCCGAGCGGACAGCTTCGCCGGCACGTCCACCACCGGCTCGCCGTCGGCGACGAGCCGCTGCGGCACCTGTGGCCGGACTCCGAGGATCGTACGCGAGCGGCCGTGGACGACGTGTTGGGTCGTCGCGTTGCGGACTCGGTGCGGACCGAAGGCGCCTCGTGACGGCGAATGCGCAGGTCAGCGACAGGCGGCGGACGAGTCGGCCTGTAGGCCGGGTTCTGTGGACGGGCCGGACGGCTGGACCGCCCGACGCCGCACCGGCGGCCATCCATCTCGGGCTGCCGTTGCCGACAGCCTCCAGCGATCTACCCGGAAGCTCGGGCGAGCAGCCCTCCAGCGCTTCCTGTCTGATCTTGCTCCGGGTGGGGTTTGCCGAGCCGCCCGAGTCACCTCGGGCGCTGGTGGTCTCTTACACCGCCGTTTCACCCTTACCCACGGTCTCCGGCACGTTCTGGAGGCCTTGGGCGGTCTGCTTTCTGTGGCACTGTCCCGCGGGTCACCCCGGGTGGGCGTTACCCACCACCCTGCCCTGTGGAGCCCGGACCTTCCTCGGCGGGCGCTCCGTTCTGGAGCAACCCGACGCGGCCGCCCGGCCGGCTCGTCCGCCGTGGCCCTACCCTACGGCCTTCGGGGTCCCGTACGTCCGCAAGAAATCGAGCAGCCGCCGAACGGCCTCGATCGGGGCGGCGGTGTCAGTGACGGGGCCGGTGACGGTCCGGCGGTGTCCTGTCCGCCTCTCCACCTCCATCGTGTAGCTGAACGCATCAGGCACGCCCGGCGACGGACGAGAGGAGTTCGGAGGTGCCCCCCCGGCGGCGGCACGTGGCTCCTCCGCGGCGGCGACCAACCGTCGAAGCTCGGCAGACTGCTCGGCCGAGAGCGAGCGCACCTCCACCGACCAGACACGACGCACGCCGGCTACCCCACCGCTGCGGGTGATCGTGACCCGGAGCGGATCAGAGGACACCGACATCCGTCCACGCGCTTCGGACGGTGGCCGAAGCCGCGTCCCCGTATGCGTGCTGCGCGGCGCGGAGGGTGGCTTGCGCGAAGCCGGCAAAGCGGGTGTTCGGACCCACGCGTGCGTCCCGGAGGGCGTCGTACCAGATCGTCCCGGCCTGTTCCCAGCTGTGGCCACCCAGGGCGGTCGCGACGAGGCAGAACGCGCGGTTGGGGATGCCCGAGTTGATGTGCACGCCGCCGTTGTCCTGCGCGGTGGAGACGTAGTCGCGCATGGTCGCTGGTTGGGGGTCCTTGCCGAGGACCGGGTCGTCGTAGGCGGTGCCGGGTGCGCTCATCGATCGCAGGGCGCTGCCGTGGAACCCGGGCAGCACCAGATCGGCTCCGATGAGCCAGTCGGCCTGCGCCGCAGTCTGACCGAGGGCGAACTGCTTGACCAAGCTGCCGAAGCAGTCCGAGATCGACTCGTTGAGGGCGCCTGACTGGTCCAGGTAGGCCAGCCCGGCCTCGTACTGGGTGACGCCGTGCGTCAGCTCGTGGCCGATAACGTCGATCGAGGCGGTGAAGGAGCCGAACAACGTCCCGTCACCGTCGCCGAAGACCATCGCCTCGCCGTTCCACTGCGCGTTGTCCCAGGCCTGACCAAAGTGCACCGTGGCCCGCAACGGCATGCCCGCATCGTCGATGGAATCCCGCCCGAAAGCGTCCCGGTAGCAGCCGAAGGTGTCCCCCAGCCCGTCATAGGCCTCGTTGACCGCGACGTCAGCAGAGGGCGATCCCCCCTCCGCCCGCACCTCGCGACCCGGCAGGGTCTCATTCCCCTGCGCGTCGAAGATGGTCCGCTGGGGTTGCGGCCGCGGCTGCGCGGTCAGTCGGCCCGGGGCCACCGGGGGCCGGGCCGGCCCGGAGAGCACCCGGGCCATTCGCAACGAGGCGTCCAGGGACAGGGTGCGCAACGCCCAATCCCGCTGCTCGGCTGTGCCGTTCCGGACCAACGCCTCCAGCAGGTAGGGCGGGATGATGCACTGCGCGGGCTGCGCGGGCCGGTACGACACGAACGTCCTCCTCAGGCGGGGAGGGAGCCAGGCTACGACGCCGTTCGGACAGAATCGACGGGCGGTACGCCGGGATCGTCCCAACGTGTCCTGCTCACCGGGTCGGGGCGTGGTCGGTCGGGGCGTGGGCCGTGTCGTTGAGCCGACGCAGGATGGCCGGCCCGTCGGCGTGCCAATCGATCTCGGTCAACCCCACCGGGTCCAGCTGCATCCGGTACAGCGCGTGCGGCGGTGCATCCAGAGCGAGCCGGGCCATCAGTTTGATCGGCGTCACGTGGGAGACGACCAGCACCCGCTCACCGCCGCGGGTGGCGAGGATCTCATCCCGGGCCTGCCGAACCCGCCGGGCGACACTGGCGAAGCTCTCCCCGCCTGGCGGTGCGACCTCCACCGAGTCCAGCCACGCGGACAGCTCAGCCGGCCAGCGCTCGCGTACCTCGGTGAAGGTGGCGCCCTCCCAGTGCCCGAAGTCGGTCTCACGCAGCCCCGCGGAGAGGCGGACGTCGAGGCCGAGGTGATCCGCGACGATCGAGGCGGTGTGTCGAGCGCGCCGTAGCGGCGAGCTGATGACGACCGTGAAGGGTGCCTCGGCGGCCAGCCGCTCGGCGGCGGCCACTGCCTGGGTGGCACCCAGCGGAGCGAGGTCGACGTCGCCGGACCCGCTGAATCGCCGCTCCGCGGTCAACGGGGTCGCTCCGTGACGCAGCAGCATCGTGACGGTCGGCGGCGCTGTGTCCTCCCGCCAGCCGTACCGCACCCCCAGCCGGGCGGTGACCGGCGAGTCCGTACCCGCCGCCTCCCGAGCCGGCACCCACTCCTGGCCGCGCGCGGCGGCGTCCATTGCCTCGTTGGCCAACCGGTCGGCGTCCCGGTTGCGCTCTCGGGGGATGTGCCGGAACGTCACGGCCGGCAGCCGACCGACCAGGTCGGCGGCCTGGCGGGCCAGCACTCGCATGTCCGGATGCTTGACCTGCCACCGGCCGGACATCTGCTCGACCACGAGCTTGGAGTCCATCCGGACCTCGACTGCGGTCGGGTCCAGCTCGGCAGCCGCCCGCAGTCCGGCGAGCAGTCCCTCGTACTCGGCGACGTTGTTCGTCGCCCGCCCGATGCCGCTGGCGACCTCCCGCAGCACCTCCCCGGTCCGCGCGTCCCGGACCACCGCGCCGTAGCCGGCCGACCCCGGATTACCTCGGGAGCCGCCGTCTGCCTCGACGACGAGCCGAGGGCCGGTCATCGGATCACAGGCCCGACTCCGGGGTGCGCACCAGGATCCGCCGACACTCCTCGCAGCGCACGACGAGATCCGGCGCCGCCGAGCGCAGCATGGAGATGTCCTGCCCGGAAAGCGACAGATGGCAGCCCTCACACCGACCGCGCCGGAGAGCGGCCGCCCCGACGCCACCCTTGTCCACGCGGATCTTCTCGTACAGGGTGAGCAGGTCGGGCGGGATCTCCTGGGCGATCCGCGCCCGGTCGGCGGTGCGCAGGGCGCTCGTACGGTCGATCTCCTCATACGCCGCCGCCGCGCGCTCGGCGGTGATCGAGCGCTCACTGCCGACCCGCTCGCGGTCGGCCTGGACGCCGGCCAGCCGACCCTGCACCTCCTCGCGGGCCTCCATGATGCCCAGCACCTGCTCCTCCAGATCGTCCTGCCGGCGGCGCAGCGAGGCCAGTTCGGACTGCAGGTTCTCCAGTTCCCGCGGGGAACTGACCGCGCCGGAGTCCAGCCGCTGCCGGTCCCGCTGCGCCCGGCTGCTCACGAGGTCGACGTCGGCCTCGAGTCGGCGCTGGTCCTTGGCCAGATCTCCGTCCTCGGTGCCGGCGGCCGCATCCTCATCAGCGAGTCGCCGAAGGTGCTCATCGAGCCCGGCGAGCACCGCAACCTCGGACAGGGTGCGTCGGCGATGGGTAAGCCGGTCGAGATCGGCGTCCGCGGCTTGCAGGTCGAGCAGGCGTAGCTGACGATCGGGCGGCGCGTTCACGGTCTCTCGCTCACGGTCCAGGGGTCGGTGAGGATGGTGCTCACCGTCGCGGTCACCGTATCTGCCAGGTCGCTGGTGAGCTGACGTGCGGCCGCCGGCAGCCACGGCCACTCCGTCGCCCAGTGCGCGGCGTCGATGAAGGCCAGGTCCCATTCGGTCACCGCGTCGAGGACAGGATGGTGCCGCAGGTCGGCCGTGAGCAGGACGTCGGCATCGGCCGCCGCCGCCTCGCCGGCCAGGTCCGCGCCGGCACCGCCACACACCGCGACCCGGCGCACCGGGCGGGCCGGGTCGCCAGCCGCCCGTACCCCCCAGGCGGTGCGCGGCAACGCCGCGGCCGCCGCGGCGGTGAACTCCCGCAGGGTCATCGGGTCGGACAGCTCGCCGACCCGACCCAGACCGCGGGGGCCAGGCAGCGGGGCCAGCATGAGGACGTCGTACGCGGGCTCCTCGTACGGGTGGGTGGCACGCAGCGCGGCCAGCACGGCGGACCGGCGCGACCGGGGCAGCACCATCTCCACCCTTGTCTCGGGCACCACCTCGACCCGGCCGGCACGGCCGATCACCGGCGTCGCACCGTCACCGGGCAGGAACGTCCCGGTCCCCTCACTCATCCAGGCGCAGCGGCTATAGTCGCCGATCTGCCCGGCTCCGGCGGCGGCGAGGGAGTCGACCACCCGACCAGTGTCCGCGTGCGGCACGAACGTGACGATCTTGTCGAGGGGATCCTGGACCCCGCCACCGAGCGGCCGCACGGCGATCACGCCGAGTGCGGCTGCCAGCGCGTCGGACACCCCCGGGTTCGCCACATCGGCGTTGGTGTGGGCGACGTAGAGAGCCACACCGTGGCCGATGAGTTCGTGCACAAGTCGGCCCTTGGCGGTGGTCGCCGGCACGCCGTGCACCGGACGCAGGAACAGCGGATGGTGGGTGACCACGACGTCCGCCCCGGCGGACACCGCCTCGGCGACGACGGCCGCCACCGGGTCGACAGCAAAGTGCACCCGTCGAACCGCGGTGCTCGGGTCACCGACGACCAGGCCGACGGCGTCCCAGTCCTCGGCCCACGACGGTGGGTACCGCGCGTCCAGCGCCGCGACCACCTCGGACAGCGGAACGGGCGGTCGGGCGGACACCCGCGCAGACTAGCCCGCGTCAGGTAAAGCTCGCCTCAGGACACTACTGTCGCAACCATGGCATCAGATCAACTGACCGATCGGCCGGTGGTGCTGCTCTCGCATCGCGGCCCGATCAGCTTCCGCCGGGTGCGGGGTGAGCGGCGGGTCACCCGCGGTGGAGGCGGGCTGGTCAGCGCGCTGATGGGTCTCGCCGGGACCCTAGGCGACGACGCGGTGTGGGTGTGCGCCGCGGCCACCGCCGAGGACCGCAAGGTGGCGGAGGAGTACCAGGACCACCCGGTGCGGGTGGCGCTGTCCTCGTCGCCCCACGTGCTGGCCGCGGACCACTCATCGACCGAGCCGACGATCAGCACGCGGATGGTCGCCGTGGACAAGCGTCGGCACGACGAGTTCTATGCCGTGATCTCCAATCCGCTGCTCTGGTTCGTCCAGCACGGCCTCTACGGGCAGGCCCAGCAGCCCATGCTCACCAACCGCGACCACCTTGCCTACTCCCGCGGCTACGTGTCCGTGAACCGGCGGTTCGCCGACGCGGTCATCGCCCAGGTGAAGCACCTGCAGAGCACCACCGCCCGAAAGCCACTGGTGATGTTGCACGACTATCACTTCTACCTTGTGCCCGGGCGGGTCCGGGCCGCGTGCCCCGCCGTGCGAATCACCCATTTCACGCATATTCCCTGGCCGGGGCCGAACGAGTGGCGGGTGCTGCCACCGCTCATGCGCGAGCAGTTGCTGAAGGGGCTGCTGGGCTGCGACATCGTCGCCTTCCACACCCGCCGCTTCGCCCGCAACTTCCTGCTCTGCTGCCAGGAGGTGCTCGGCCTCAAGATCGACCTGCGGCGGATGTCGGTCGACATCGACGACCGTACGGTGCTCGTCAGGCACTATCCGATCTCGGTTGACCCGACCTCGCTGGAACATCTGACGCGTAGCCGCCCCGTCGCCCGGCACCGCAGCCGGCTCACCGCGGCATACCTCGGCGAGGATCGACAGCTCGTTTTGCGGGTGGACCGCACCGATCCGTCCAAGAACATCGTCCGCGGCTTCCGCGCATTCGACGCCATGCTCAGCGACCATCCGGAGATGGTCGGCCGGGTCACGTTCTACGCGCTGCTGCAGCCCTCACGACAGGATGTGCGGGAGTACTCCGACTACATCGGCGCCATTGGCTCCGTCGTGGCGGAGGTCAACGCCCGACACAGCAGCGACGGCTGGCAGCCGATCATCCTGCAGTTGCAGAACGACATGCCGCTGGCGGTGGCGGCCTACTCGATCTGCGACGTGCTGGTGGTCAACGCCGTCAACGACGGAATGAACCTGGTGGCCAAGGAGATGCCGCTGGTCAACCGGCGGGACGGCGTGCTCGTGCTCTCGGAGAACACCGGGGCGCACGAGGAACTCGGGCCGTACTCGGTCAGCGTGCACCCCTTCGACGTGCAGCAACAGGCCGAGGCGCTCTACACCGCGCTGACCCTCTCATCGGAGGAGCGGCGAGCGATGCTCTCCAGCGCCGCTGCCGTCATCCGGCACAACGACGTCCACCACTGGTTGGCCGCGCAACTGGCGGACGTGGTCCGCCTGGACGGGAGCGGCGACCTCGACGACCGCGATGAGGGTGGCGATTCGGGCGAACCGGAGGATCACCGTCCGGGACTCACCGCCGGTGGGCCCGGCAGGTGTTGATCCTGCGACCTCCGCCTTGTAAGGGCGGCGCTCTACCGTTGAGCTACGGGCCCGTGCTGATGACGCTAGTGCACCCTGCTCGGCGCCGGTCCGTCGTTGCTCGCCGCTCAGCCCACGTCGCCACGCAGCACTCGGGCGATGGCCGCGGCCACCTCGTCGGTCAGACCGGCCGCCGTGGTGGCAGAATCCAGGGGAGCCGTCCAGTCCAGAGGGTCCGCGGCCGCCCCGACAGTCACCCCACAGGCCCGGCAGACCGTGTCCCCCAGCACCCGGGCCAGCGCGGTAGCCGCGCAGGACGGACACCTGTCCAAGTCGTCGGTCCAGTCAGCGGTGCGTTGACACTGCGGGCAGATGAGGACCTGCCGCCCCCCCCGCACGCCCCGTTTCCAGGTGCTCGGCCCGCGGTCAGGGTCGCTCTGGCGCACGCCGCAGCGAAAACACGGCACCAGGAGAGCCTAGAGGTCGGCCAGCACCTGCCGGTAGGTCTCCAGATCCCGCGCGTTGGGTACCGCGTTGACGACCTTCCAGCGTACGACGCCCTCGCGGTCGAGGATGAACGTGCCGCGCAGGGCAGCGCCGATTTCGGCGGAGAACACTCCGTAGGTCTCGGCGACGGCACCGTGCGGCCAGAAGTCGGCGAGCAGCGGATAGTCGAAGCCCTGCGCCTGCGCCCAGGCCCGGTGCACCTGCACCGAGTCCACCGAGACGGTGAGGACCTGCACGTCCGCGTTCTGCAGTTCCCCGACGTTGTCCCGGATGACGCAGAGCTCGCCTCCGCACACGCTGGAGAAGGCGAAGGGGTAGAACACCAACACGACCTTCTTGCCCCGGTACTCCGACAGCCTCACCGGCCGCCGGGCCTGGTCGACCAACTCGAAATCGGGGGCCGGCTGACCCACCTCGACCGTCATCCCATCATCCTCCCGGTGCGGCAGGGTTGCCCGCCTGCAGGGGCGGAACACCACCAGTGTGACCGCCGGGGATGGGACGACCAGCGCTGGGCTCGCGGACGCAGACCCGGCTGGCGTCGGCCGACGCGTACTCGACGCATGGGACTCCTTCCTCGCTCTCGCCCGGGCCGTCGACCTCGATTCCGCTACCCGGCTTCCCGGCTGGCGCGCGCGTGAGGTGTGTGTGCACCTGGGCGCGTGGCCGGAGCGCGCGGCACTGCGGGCTATCGCGGACGCGGCACGGCGCCGCCTCCCACCGGGCCCGCCGTCGGACCCCGACGACGCCAACGCCCTCGTCCTGGGACTGCACAGGGCAGAGCCGAGGACGGCCGTGCTGGGCGCCCTCGAGGCGGCCCGGCTGGCGGCCGCGGACTTCTTCGCCGCGCCCGACGTGGCGGACATGGCTCATCGACCCGTCAGCACTCCGGTCGGCGTCCTGCCCGCCACCTCGGCCATCCACACCATCTGCTACGAACTCGCCGTCCACGCCCTCGATCTGCACAGCGCGGGTGCGCCACCTCCACCGAGGCAGCTGCTCGACGCGGGGCTGGCGGCGCTGATCGACGTCACCGGCTCGCTGGCCGCCACTGGCGGCGTGCAGCTGACCGTGGCCGCGCTCGACGAGGACGAGGGCTGGCGCTTCAGCACGGTGGCGCGCCTGGGCTGGCACACCGAACCGGTCGATCGGGACTCGCCCCCGCCGCCAGCGCCGCACAGCGCGGTCCGGGGTCGCGCCGCGGAGCTGCTCGACATCTCCTCAGGGCGCGCGAATGCGGCGGTGTCTATCGCCACCCGAAGAATCCGGGTCGACGACCTGCCGGCCTTCCTGCGTCTCGCACCGCTGATCGACGCCGCGCCGCACATCCCCGGAGGGGCGGCACTACGCGGCGCTACCCGACTCTTGCGGTCCGCCGGAGGCCTCCTCGGGCGCCTCCCCCGCCCGCCCGGGACGTACTGACCGCCGACGGCCGCGACCTGGCGGCTCCTCCAGCGGCCTGAGCCGCAGCTCAGCGACGGGCGCCGCGGGCGACGAGTCGGGCACCGGACCAGTCCGGTGCCGCACTCACGCTGGAGGTCTGGGTGAGCCCGGCCGTGGGCGCTGACTCGCTGATCTCACTCGGTTCGACGTGCCGCGGTCTGCCCGCTTTTGGGGTCAACACCCAGATGACGCCGCGGGCCGAGAGCGCCGTCAGCGCGTCGACAAGGGCATCCACGAGATCGCCATCGCCGTCGCGCCACCACAGCAGGACAACGTCCACCACGTCGTCCACGTCCTCGCCGACCACGTCCACGCCGGCGGCCACCACCGCCGCCCGCAGCGCCTCGTCGACGTCGTCGTCGTATCCGATCTCCTGGACAGCCTGACCAGCCTTGATGCCCAGCCGGCCTGCTGGGCCGCGCTGTAGCGCCGCGTGGTCCGCGGTCGCGCTCACCGGACCTCCTCCTCGCTCGGGCAACTCGGCTACCTTCGCTGGCTACTGTCGCCAGCAGCTCGCGCTGCCGTAGTCCATCGGTTCACCGCCTGGCACGCAAGTGCCCTGGCCGTTGGGTAAGACCGCGCCTCGCTCCGGCCCGGCTCGCTCGCGAACTGCTTAGCCGGACAGGAAGGAGAGCCGGACCTCACGAGTGCGATTGTCGATGTTGAGATCGATCAGCGCAATGCTCTGCCAGGTACCGAGGGCCAGCTCTCCCCCGATAACGGGCACCGTGGCATAAGGCGCGACCAGCGCCGGCATCACATGCGACCGGCCATGGCCGCGGGAGCCGTGCGAGTGGCGCCAGCGACGGTCGGCGGGTAGCAACTCGGCGAGCGTGGCCAGCAGGTCGGCTTCGCTGCCCGAGCCGAGTTCGATCAGCGCCAGACCGGCGGTGGCATGCGGGACGAAGACCTGGAGCACGCCGTCGGCCGCCTCCGCCTCGCCCCGGAGGAACCGCCGACACTCTGGGGTCAGGTCGTGCACCGCCGGCTGGTTGCCGGTGGTCACGCTGAGCAGGGTGGTGTGCATGGGGTCACTGTGCCCCGCCGGCGTCCACCCCAGTCACCCTGGCGCCCCCGAAGCGGGGACCCACCCGGCGGCCCCCGGAGCGGCACAGGTGACAGCACTCCGATCAGGGGCGACGATGGGACGCGAACGCCGACCCCTGGAGATTCTGTGGCCGTCGACAAACCCTCCGCTCGTTCCCGCTTCGCCGTCATCAGCGACGGGATGCCGAGCCAGATCCCGGACACCGACCCGGACGAGACCCGGGAGTGGGTGGAGTCCTTCGACACGGTGCTGGAGGTGGCCGGGCCGCGCCGGGCCCGTTTCCTCATGCTCCGGCTGCTCCAGCACGCCCGGGAACACCAGGTGGGCGTGCCGGCACTGCGCAGCACGGACTACGTCAACACCATCCCCGCCGAGGCCGAGCCCTGGTTCCCCGGCGACGAGCACGTCGAACGCCGGATCCGGGCGTTCATCCGATGGAACGCGGCGATCATGGTGTCGCGAGCGAACCGGCCGGAGATCGGTGTCGGCGGCCACATCGCGACCTACGCCAGCGCGGCCAGTCTCTACGAGGTGGGCTTCAACCACTTCTTCCGCGGCAAGGAGGGGGGCGAGTCCGGGGACCAGGTGTACGTGCAGGGCCACGCCTCCCCCGGCATCTACGCGCGGGCCTTCCTCGAGGGGCGGCTGACCGCCGAGCAGCTCGACGGCTTCCGGCAGGAGATCAGCGCGGCACCGCACGGCCTGCCCTCCTATCCGCATCCCCGACTGCTGCCCGACTTCTGGGAGTTCCCGACGGTGTCGATGGGGCTCGGTCCGCTGCAGGCGATCTACCAGGCGCGGTTCAACAGGTACCTGCTGCACCGGGAGATCGCGGACACGTCCCGGTCCCACGTCTGGGCGTTCCTCGGCGACGGCGAGATGGACGAACCGGAATCGCTCGGCGCGATCGGACTCGCGGCCCGCGAGGAGCTGGACAACCTCACTTTCGTCATCAACTGCAATCTGCAGCGCCTCGACGGCCCGGTCCGCGGCAACGGCAAGATCGTCCAGGAGCTGGAGTCGTATTTCAGGGGCGCCGGATGGCACGTGATCAAGGTTGTCTGGGGGCGGGAGTGGGACGCGCTGCTGGCCCGCGACCGGGACGGCGTGCTGCTCAACGCGATGAACACCACCCCCGACGGCCAGTTCCAGACCTACTCCGTCTCCGACGGTGCATTCATCCGGGAGGACTTCTTCGGTCGGGACCCCCGGCTGCGCAAACTGGCCGAGGGCCTTTCTGACGAGGCCATCACCAGGCTGTCCAGGGGTGGGCACGACTACCACAAGGTCTACTCGGCGTTCACAGCCGCCCGGGAGCATATCGGCCAGCCAACGGTCATCCTGGCCCAGACCATCAAGGGCTGGACCCTCGGACCCGACTTCGAGGCCCGCAACGCCACCCACCAGATGAAGAAGCTGACCAAGGCCGAGCTCAAGACCTTCCGCGACCGGCTCTACCTGCCGATCAGCGACGCCGATCTCGAAGGCGATCTGCCGCCGTACTACCACCCCGGCGAGGAGTCCGAGGAGGTGCAGTACCTCCTCGGACGCCGTCGGGCCCTCGGCGGCTTCCTGCCGCGTCGGGTGGTGCGGGCCAAGCCGGTGCAACAGCCCGACAAGGAACTGTTCGCCCAGCTGAAGAAGGGGACCGGCAAACAGGAGGTGGCCACCACGATGGCCTTCGTCCGGCAGCTCAAGGATCTCATGCGGGACAAGAACCTGGGCTACCGGATCGTGCCGATCATCCCGGACGAGGCCCGGACTTTCGGCATGGACGCGTTCTTCCCCAGCGCCAAGATCTATTCTCCCACCGGGCAGAACTACGATCCGGTGGACCGTGAGCTGCTGCTGTCCTACCGGGAGGACCGCAAGGGCCAGATCCTGCACGAGGGCATCAGCGAGGCCGGGGCGATGGGATCGGTGATCGCGGCCGGTACCGCCTACGCGACGCACGGTGTCCACATGGTGCCGGTGTACGTCTTCTACTCCATGTTCGGCTTCCAGCGCACCGGGGACCTCATGTGGGCATTCGGTGACCAACTGGGTCGGGGATTCCTGCTCGGCGCCACCGCCGGTCGTACCACCCTCAACGGTGAGGGCCTGCAGCACGAGGACGGGCACTCCCTGCTGCTCGCCGCCAGCAACCCGGCCTGCGTCTCCTACGACCCGGCCTGGGCCTATGAGATTCCGTTCATCGTCGCCGACGCGCTGCGGCGGATGTACGGCGAGCACAGCGAGGACATCTTCTACTACCTGACGTTGTACAACGAGCCGAAACAGCAGGTGCCGGCGCCCGACGTACCCAACCTCTCCGAAGGCGTCGTGAAGGGGCTCTACCGCTTCTCCGAGGCGCCGGCGCTCGAGGGGGGCAACGGGCAGGCGCCGCGCATCCAGATCCTGGCCTCCGGCACGGCGATCCACTGGGCGATGGCCGCGCAGGACTTGCTGGCCCGGGACTGGGGCGTCCGCGCGGATGTCTGGTCGGCCACGTCCTGGACCGAACTCCGCCGGGAGGCGCTGGTCTGCGACGAGTGGAACCTGCTCCATCCCGGAGAGCAGCCACGTATCCCGTATGTCACTGCGGTGTTGGACGGCGCGGCCGGGCCCGTCGTGGCGGTGTCGGACTGGATGCGCGCCGTACCGGACTCCATCGCGCAGTGGGTGCCGCAACCGTGGACTTCACTCGGCACCGACGGCTACGGTCGCAGCGACACCCGCCCCGCGTTGCGCCGGTACTTCCACGTCGACGCCACCTCGATCACCGTTGCGGCCCTCGGCGAACTGGCACGGCGGGGCGAGGTGAAGTCCGAGGCTCCGGCCGAAGCGTTGGCGCGATACGACCTGCTTGACCCGACGGCAGTGCCGACCGAGAGGGTGAGTCCGGCCGAACGCCAGGCTTGACCTACGTTGGCCGCGCAGAGTGACGCTGCCAGCCTCCGTTCGAGCCGTGATCGGCGCAGGATCACGCCGCGTGCGCGGCGGTCCACGCGAGCAGCCGGTCAGCGGACCAGGTGGTGATCACTGAGTCGACGGGCACGCCGCAGGCGACCGCCCGGTCGCAGCCGTACGGTTGCCAGTCCAACTGCCCGGGCGCATGCGCGTCCGTGTCGATGGCCACGAGGCACCCAGTCTGGACAGCCAGGCGAAGGAGGCGTTTCGGTGGATCGAGCCGCTCAGGACGGCAGTTGATCTCCACTGCGACACCGAAGCGGCGACACGCTTCGAACACCACCTCGGCATCGAAATCGGACTCGGGTCGGGTACGGCCCCGCCGGCCGGAGGAGGTGACGTTGCGTCCCGTGCAGTGGCCGAGGACGTCGGTGTGCGGGTTGGCGACCGCGGCAACCATCCGCCGGGTCATCTCCGGCCCTGGCATCCGCAGCAGGGAATGGACGCTGGCCACCACCACGTCCACCTCGGCCAGCAGCGCCGGCTGCTGGTCGAGCTCGCCATTCTGCAGAATGTCCACCTCGATTCCGGTCAGTAGCCGGAATGGCGCCCACCGCTCGTTGAGCCCGGCCACCACCTGCAGCTGGTCACGCAGGCGCTCCGGCGACAGCCCCCGGGCAACGGTGAGCCGCGGGGAATGATCAGTGAGCGCCATCCACTCGTGGCCCAGCCCGCGGCCCACCATCGCCATCTCCTCGATCGGGCTGCCACCGTCACTCCAGTCCGAATGCGTGTGACAGTCCCCCCGAATCGCTGTGCGCACCTCGGCCCCACCCTCGGCGACCGGCCGGTCGGCAGTGGCCTCGAGCCGGCGCAGATAGGCCGGTACCTCGCCTGAGGCCGCCTCCGTGATCGCCAGCGCGGTCACCTTGCCGATGCCGGGCAACTCCTGCAGGGACCCGGCCGCGACCCGGGCGCTCAGCTGGGCCGCCGGCAGTGTGTCCAGCACCGCGGCGGCCCGGCGGAAAGCCTGCACCCGGTACGACGGCTCGAGGGCCCGCTCCAACAGGTACGCAATCCGACGCAACGCGTCACTGGGCGCCAGGTCCGGCGTGGCGGAACTGACCTCGGCAGGGCGGGAGCCGGCGGCAGCGTTGGCACCGGAGTTGACATCGGGCACCCCGGCACGGTACCTGGGCAGCCGTCGCCATGGGACCCTGCGAGATGTGGTGGTTCGACGGGCCCGGGTGATGCCGGGTACGACGCCGCAGAACGCGCCGAGGCATGGCAGCCGGGACACCGTGCGCCGGGTGGAACGGGCCAGCGGCCGCCTGGCCACCCAGGCACTGGCCACCATGGAACAACGACTCTCGTGGTTCAGCACGATGCCGGCCCGGCAGCGATCCTGGGTGGGCCTCGTCGCGCAGGCCGGTTTCGCCTCGTTCGTATCCTGGCTGCGGGACGCCGAGCGCGGCGGCGACCTCGGCGCGGACGTGTCGTCGGTGTTTCGGGCGGCCCCCCGCGAGCTGACCCGGACCATCACCTTGCATCAGACGGTCGACCTCGTCCGGGTGCTGGTGGATGTGGTGGAGTCCCAGGTCGACTCGCTGGCCGCGCCGGGGGACGAGGCGCTGCTACGGGAGGCGGTGCTGCGATTCAGCCGGGAGATCGCCTTCGCCGCCGCCGGCGTCTACGCCAGGGCGGCGGAAGCGCGCGGGGCTTGGGACGCCCGGCTGGAGGCACTCGTGGTCGACGCGCTGCTGCGCGGCGAGTCCGACGACGAGTTGCGCTCGCGCGCGGCGGCGTTGGGTTGGACCGGTGCGGGACCAGTGTGCGTGGTCGTCGGTGGCCGACCCGCAGGTGACAGCGCAGCCGTGCTGGACAGCCTGCAGGGTGCCGCCCGGCTGGACTCCCTCGACGTGCTCGCCGCCGTACAGGACGATCTGCTCGTGGTCGTCCTGGGCGGCGCGGCCGTGCCGATCAAGGCGGTGAGCCGGCTGCTCCCCGAGTTCGGTCCGGGACCGGTCGTGGTCGGAACTGCGGTTGCCGATCTCAGCTCCGCTGCCCGCTCAGCCGAGGCTGCCCTCGCCGGCAGGCGGGCCGCGATCGGTTGGCCGGGCGCGCCACGGCCCGTCCTGGCCGGTGATCTGCTGCCCGAGCGAGCGATTGACGGCGACCCGGAAGCTCGCCGCCTGCTGCTGGAGGAGGTCTACATTCCGCTGTCCACAGCCGGCGGAGCCCTTCTGGAGACCGCCAGCATGTACGTGGAGACTGCCGGTTCCATCGAAGGCGCGGCACGCGCCCTGTTCGTCCACCCCAATACGGTGCGATATCGCCTGCGACGGGTCACGGACGTGTGCGGCTGCCTGCCGGGCAGCCCCCGGGACGCTTTCACTCTGCGGATGGCTCTGGTCATCGGGCGGCTGGCGGCCGACGCCGGCGAGCTGTAACACGAAATCTCTGCGCTCGACTTTGTCGGGTGTCTACAACACAACCTCAGCGACTTGGTGCAGGACGTCTGCGCGGATCTCCCTCGACAGCGGGCACTGTTAGGGCATGTTCGCCATCGTCGCCCCCGGTCAGGGTGCCCAGAAGCCGGGATTCCTGGCGCCGTGGCTGGCCGTGCCGGCAGTGGCCGACCGGGTGGCGTGGTGGTCTGCCGTCACGGGGCTCGACCTGGCCGCGCTGGGCACCACGGCCGACGCGGACACGATTCGGGACACCGCCATCGCCCAACCGCTGCTCGTGGCGGGCGCCTTGGCGGCGGCGGCAGAACTGTTCGAGGCTCCGATCCGCGGCGGTGTCACGGCCGGGCACAGCGTCGGTGAGTTCGCGGCGGCCGCGATTGCCGGGGCCCTGTCCCCGGAAGCGGCTCTCGTGCTGGTGCGCGAGCGGGGACGGGCCATGGCCGCCGCCTCGGCGGTGACGCCGACCGGGATGTCGGCCGTCCTGGGTGGTGAGCCGACCGACGTACTCGCCAGGTTGGACGCGCTCGGCCTCACCGCGGCCAATCGCAACGGCGACGGTCAGGTGGTCGCGGCCGGACCGCTGCAGGCACTGCTCGAGCTCGCCGCCGACCCCCCCGCGAAATCCCGGGTGCGGTCGTTGTCCGTGGCGGGGGCCTTCCACACTCGGTACATGAGACCGGCCCACGACACCCTGGCCCTCCTCGCCTCCGGAGTCCCGACCCGTGATCCTCGAATGACGCTGCTGTCCAACGCGGATGGGTCCGTGGTGAGCTCCGGCCGGGCGTTGCTGGACCGGTTGGTCGCCCAGGTCGCCGCTCCGGTGCGCTGGGATCTGTGCATGCGGACGCTGGCCGACCTGGGGATCACCGGGGTCGTAGAACTACCGCCGGCGGGCACCCTGACCGGTCTGATCAAGCGCGCCCTACCGGGCGTGGAGACACTGGCGCTCACGACGCCGGACGACCTGCCGGCGGCCCGCTCGTTGCTCTCCGCGCACCCCACTCCCTCCGAGGCCGAGCACGCCCCGGCGTGGCGGTTGGTGATCGCTCCGCTCGCCGGCACTTTCCGCCGCAAGCCGCTGAGCGCCGGGGACGAGTTGCCCGTCGGCGCCGCACTCGGGGTGATCGACAGCCACCGCGTCGAGCAGCCGGTTGCCACCCCGCACGGCGGGACCCTGGTCGAATGGCTTGCCGAGGACGGCGACCCGGTCGCTCCCGGCCAGCCGCTCGCCCGACTCCACCCTGAGGCGGCGCATTAGTGTCCATCGTCCTGCCTTCCGGCCCCGCCGGCGCGCGCATCCTCTCACTCGGCGACTACCGCCCGACTCGGGTCGTCGGCAATGACGAGATCGCCCGCCGCGTCGACACCAACGACCAGTGGATCCGTGAGCGCACCGGCATCATCGAGCGTCGGATTGCCGGCGACAGCGAGTCGGTGGCCGACATGGCCACCGAGGCGGCGGCGAAGGCGCTGGCTGGCAGCGGCCTGGCAGCGGCCGACATCGACCTGGTCATCGCGGCGACATGTTCGGCGCAGGACCGACTGCCCGGCATCGGGACGGTGGTCGCCGGTCGGCTGGGCCTGGACGCCCCGGGCGCGTACGACCTCAACGCCGCCTGCGCCGGCTTTTGCTATGCCCTGGCGGCGGCGGCGGACGCGATCCGGACGGGCAATGCCCGGCACGTCCTCGTCATCGGCGCGGAGAAGTTGTCCGACATCACCGACTGGGACGACCGCGCCACCTGCATCATCTTCGCCGACGGGGCCGGCGCGGCCGTGGTCGGCCCTGCCGACTCCCCCGGCATCGGCCCGGTGGCCTGGGGCAGCGACGGTGGGCGCAACGACACCATCACCTGCCTGGGCACGGACCCTTACCTACGGATGGCGGGCCCAGCCGTGTTCCGCTGGGCGACCACCTCGCTGGCGGCGGTCGGCCGGCGGGCCTGCGAGTTGGCCGGCCTGGGTACGCGGGATCTCGACGCGCTGATCCTGCATCAGGCGAACCTACGGATCCTGGACTCCCTCGTCCGCTCGCTGGACGTTCGGGACAAGGTCATCGCCAGAGACATCGTCGACACCGGCAACACCTCGGCCGCCTCCATACCCATGGCGATGACCCGGTTGAAGGACCGCGGTGAGATCGCCAGTGGAGACCTGGCGCTGCTGTTGGCCTTCGGCGGCGGCCTCACCTATGCCGGACAAGTGGTCCGGATCCCGTAGTTTCGTGGTGTTGTGCTCGCTGCCCACTTCCGCGTCCATTTCCACGTCAATCTCATCCCAGGAAAGGAATCCCATGCCAGCGTCAGAGAGCGACATCTTGCAGGGCCTCGCCGAGATCCTCCAGGAGGTGGCCGGGGTGGCTCCCGAGCAGGTCACTCCGGAGAAGAACTTCATTGACGACCTCGACGTCGACTCGCTGTCCATGGTGGAGGTAGTCGTCGCCGCGGAAGAGAAATTCGAGGTCCGCATCCCCGATGACGACGTGAAGAACCTGCGGACTGTCGGGGACGCCGTCGACTACATCAAGTCCGCAGGTGTCGCGGCGTGATCCACGTGCACCAGGACCCGGTGGTCGTCACCGGGGTCGGCGCGACGACGCCCCTCGGCGGCGATGTGCCGACGACCTGGGACGCGCTGCTCGCGGGCGAGTCCGGCGTCCGTCGGCTGACCCAGGAGTGGGCCGAGGCGCTGCCGGTCCGGATCGCCGCGGAAGTTGCGGTCGACCCGGCCGGTGTGCTCGAACGGGTGGAGGCCCGCACGCTGGACCGTTCCCAACAGTTGGCCCTCATTGCCGCCCGGGAGGCATGGCGAGACGCCGGGTCGCCCGACGTCCAGCCCGAGCGACTGGCAGTGGTGCTCGCCTCCGGCATCGGTGGGGTACTGACGCTGCTGTCGGCCTACGACATCCTCAAGGAACGCGGCCCTCGGCGGGTGTCCCCGCACACGGTGCCGATGCTGATGCCGAACGGCCCAGCGGCCGCCGTCGGGCTGGAACTGAGCGCCCGCGGCGGCGTGCACACGCCGGTGAGCGCCTGTGCCTCCGGCGCCGAGGCGGTCGCGTTGGGCCTGGACCTGCTGCGGTTGGACCGGGCCGACGTCGTGGTCGTCGGCGGGACCGAAGCATCCATCCACGCACTGCCGATGGCCGGTTTCGCCGCGATGCGGGCGTTGTCCACCCGCGAGGAGCAACCGGAGACGGCTTCCCGACCGTACGACAAGGCTCGGGACGGCTTCGTGCTCGCCGAGGGAGCCGGCGTGCTGGTGCTGGAACGGGCCGCGGGGGCGTCGGCCCGCGGGGCGTCGACCTACGCGGAGGTCGCCGGCGCCGGCATCACCTCCGACGCCTTCCACGTCGCCGCCCCCGACCCGGTCGGCGCCGGCGCGGCGCGGGCGATGCAGATGGCCCTCGCCGACGCCGACCTGACCCCCGCCGACGTCGTGCACATCAACGCGCACGCGACCTCCACGCCTGTCGGCGACCTCGCTGAGTCCGGGGCCATCCGCACGGCCATGGGTTCGGCGACCGACAGGGTGGCCGTCAGCGCGACCAAGTCCCAGACCGGCCACCTGCTGGGCGCCGCCGGAGCGGTCGAGGCCATCTTCACCGTGCTCGCCCTGCACCACCGGCTGGCCCCGCTGACCCGCAACCTTGATGATCCCGACGACGACATCACGCTCGACGTGGTACGGCTGGAACACCGCCATCTGGGCACCGGCGCGGCGCTGTCCAACTCCTTCGGCTTCGGTGGCCACAACGTCGCGCTGGCCTTCCGGAGCGCGGGATGACCGCACTGCACGATCGCACGGAGGCGGCGAGCACCCCTAGCCTCCAGGACTGGCGCAGCCCGCTGGCCCGGCTTCGCGCGCTGCTCGACGACGACTCGCTGGCGCTGCTCGTTCCGGCCGACGACTCCGGCGTGCTGGCTGTCCGCGGCCGGATCGGCGGAGTGGCGGTCATCGCCTTCGCCAGCGACGCGACGGTGCAGGGCGGTGCCATGGGCTCGGCGGGCTGCGAGCACATCGTCACCGCGTATGAGGCGGCGTTGACCGCCGGCGTGCCGATTCTCGGCTTGTGGCACTCCGGCGGCGCCCGACTTCGCGAAGGTGTCGTGTCGCTGCACGCTGTCGGCCGGGTCTTCTTTGCGATGACGCAGGCGTCGGGCAAGGTACCGCAGATCTCGGTCGTCCTGGGCCCGGCGGCCGGTGGCGCCGCCTACGGCCCGGCCCTGACCGACCTGGTCATCCTCGGGCCCGCGGGCCGGGTCTTCGTCACCGGCCCGGACGTGGTCCGCTCGGTGACCGGGGAGGATGTCGATGCGTTGCGGCTCGGCGGTCCGGAGCCGCACGGCCGGCGCAGCGGCGTCGTGCACGTCGTCGCCGCCTCTGATGAGGAGGCCCTGAGCTCGGCCCGAGACCTTGCCGTCCTGCTGGCCCGCCAAGGGCACTTCGGCGATCGCCCCATCGACCAACGCCCGCTGAGCGACCTGTTGCCGGACAATCCCAAGCGGGCCTACGACGTGCATCCGCTGGTCGACGGCCTCCTCGACGAGCCAGGGGTCGAACTGCACGCCCGCTGGGCGCCCAACATCGTGACCACCCTCGGCCGCTTGTCGGGGCGCACTGTCGGCATCGTGGCGAACAACCCGCTGCGCCTGGGCGGTTGTCTGGATTCGACCTCGGCGGAGAAGGCGGCCCGCTTCGTGCGGATGTGCGACGCGTTCGGTGTGCCGCTGGTCGTCGTTGTCGACGTGCCCGGCTACCTACCCGGCGTCGGGCAGGAGTGGGACGGCGTCGTCCGCCGCGGCGCCAAGCTGCTGCACGCCTTCGCCGAGTGCCGTGTGCCGCGCGTGACGTTGGTCACCCGCAAGGCGTACGGCGGGGCCTACATCGCGATGAACTCCCGTTCACTCGGTGCCACCCGGGTTTTCGCCTGGCCGAGCGCGGAGGTCGCGGTGATGGGCGCGGTGGCCGCAGTTCGGATCCTGCATCGGCGGAAGCTGCTCGACGTGCCCGATGCGCAACGTCCCGCTCTGGAGAGCGAACTCGCCGCCGAACACGACGCGCTGACCGGCGGGCTGCAGCGGGCGATGGACATCGCGGTCGTGGACGAGGTGGTTGCCCCTACCCACACTCGGGGCGCGGTCGCCTCCGCGCTGGCGACGGCTCCGGCTGACCGCGGCGCCCACGGCAACATCCCGCTGTAGACGCCTCCGTCGTAGCCCGACAGCGAACGTCTGCGCATCCCGCCGTGTCGCGTCGCAGATCGGGCCGCCCGAAGCCGCCGGGAGCGGTCGCGGTCCCCGCGCCCGCGCTGGTGCTGGTGGCCATCGCCTCGGTCCAGATCGGCGCCGCGTTCGCCAAGGAGCTGTTCTCGACGGCGGGTCCCGGCGGCACCGTGCTGCTGCGACTGGCCTGGGCGGCGGTCCTGCTGCTGGCCGTCACCCGGCCCGGCGTGCGGAGGATCGGACCGGCTCATCGCCGGCTTGTCGTGCTGTTCGGACTCATCCTCGGCGGCATGAACCTGGCCTTCTACGAGGCGGTCGCACGGATCCCGCTCGGGGCAGCGGTGACCGTGGAGTTCCTCGGTCCGCTGGCTGTCGCCATGGCCGGGTCGCGACGGGCTCTGGACATCCTGTGGACGGTGCTGGCGGCCGGGGGCGTCCTCGCGCTGACCGAGGGCGGCACCGGCCGGCTGGATCCGGTGGGGATCCTGCTCGCCGTGCTGGCCGGCGCCTGCTGGGCGGGTTACATCCTGCTCAGCAAGCGCGTCGGGCAGGTCTTCCCCGGCGCCGCCGGGCTTGCGTTGGCCTGTGCCGTCGGGGCTGTTGCGGTCGCGCCCTACGGCCTCGTCGATGGCGGCTCGGCGCTGCTACGACCGGCCGTGCTGGCAGCCGGGCTGGGCGTGGCGCTGCTGTCGAGTGTCGTTCCCTACTCCCTGGAACTGGCAGCGCTGCGGCGGTTGCCGGCCGCGGTCTTCGGGGTGCTGATGAGCCTTGAACCGGCGATGGCGGCATTGGCCGCCTTCACCGTCCTCGGCGAGCGGCTGTCCCCGCGTCAACTCGCCGGGATCGTTCTTGTCTGCGCGGCCAGTGCCGGCGCCACGCTCGTCCGTGGTCCTGGCAGCGACGGGACGGCCGGGGTCGGCGAGCCGGAATAGTACCGGTCGTTTCGCCATGCGGTGGTAGGCCGCCAGCGCACTTGCCGAGCTGTCCGGCCGGAAGTTGCACGTCCACCGCATCACGGGGCGATAGAACATCAACACTCCCTTGAACGAGGAGTACCCCGGCTGAGAGAACAGGCTCTCGCTGTCGCTGACCCACTGCGCCTGCGGCCCGGGGCCTCCGCACAGGTGTCGAGCGTGCCGGCGGCAACCCCGCAGCTTGCCACCGGCGGCACCGACGGTTCAGTCGAACAGGTCCGGCAGATCACGCAGTGCGGCGGCACGATGTAGCCGTAGGGAAGTTCTCCCAGGTCCGCAAGGGCACCACCGTGCTGACCCGCAACAACATCTTCGCGTTCTCAGCGTCCAGTCCGTACACGATCTCGACGTGGAATCCCAACGTCAACGGCCAAGTGGACACCATCGCCTTTGCCGACGGCGACTGCTCCGCCGCCTACATCGGCGGTTCCTTCACCTCCGTGGGCGGCACGGCGGTGAAGAACACGGCGAAGGTGAGCACCTCCACCGGGGCTCCGATCGCCGGGTACCTGAACTCCTCCCCGGCTCGCGTGACCCGCATCGAGGAGGTCAGTGGCCACCTGCTGGTCGGCGGCTACTTCGCGGGCTAATGCGCCTCCGGCCTCCGGCGAGCAACTTCCGCGCGTGTCAGTCGTCAACGATCAGCACGTTCAGCGTGCGCGGTCCGTGGACCCCTTCGACACGGTTGAGTTCGATGTCACTCGTGGCTGACGGTCCCGATATGAAGGTGATCGGCACGCGGGGTTCCAGCGTCATCACTGCCTGCGGCACCGACCCGACAACCTGGCTCGCCTCCACGATGCACAGGTGCCAATCCGGCACGAGCGTGATGGCACGGCGACCGGACCGACCGCCCCCGTCCAGCACGATGGTGCCGGTTTCCGCGATGCCCAATCGAGCGCCGGTGACCGCCCCGTCGAGCTGGTCCAGCTCGGGGATCGACAGCGGCGGGGCATCCACGACGGCGTCGATGCCGGCGTACCACTCGGTAGGTAGGCCGGCCGGTACGCCGACCCGGCGCCCGCCTACTTCCTCGGCCACGACCGCCGCCAGGTCCACGCGGCCGACGCGGCGGACAGTGGCCTTGTAGTCCGCGACCATGTCGGCAAAGTGGTCGACGACGTTGCCGACGTCGTAGGACGCGCGGTAGTCACGCGGCACGTCTTCAGCCGGTTCCGCACCGGCCACCGCCTTGCGGATGCGCGAGAGCACATCGTCTCGCGCACTCATCGGTGGTTCTCCTGCCACCAGGCTCGGAAGGACTGCGGGGCGACGGCGAGCGGGCCGCGGGACGCCGACCACGGCCGGAACACGCTGCCGAATGGTGTCCCCAGCTTGCCCAGCTGCTGCGCCTTCTCGTACCGTCGCCGGTCACCGAAGATCCAGGCCAGGCTGCGGAACGCCACGTCGTTCACGGTCGGTCGGGTGTGGGACTGAACCGACTCATCCCGCAGGTGCACGAGCACGGTCGGAATGTCGATCTTGACAGGGCAGACCTCGTAACAGGCGCCGCACAACGACGAGGCGTAGGGCAGGGACTCGCTGCCGTGCATGCCTTGCAGGAGCGGAGTGATGATGGCGCCGATGGGACCGGGATAGACCGACCCGTACGCATGCCCCCCAACACGCTCATAGACAGGACAGACATTCAGGCAGGCCGAGCAGCGGATGCACTGCAGCGCCTGCCGGCCGATCTCGTCGGCCAGCGCCCGGGTGCGACCGTTGTCCAGCAGAATCAGGTGGAACTCCTGCGGCCCGTCGCCGGCGGCCACGCCGGTCCAGATCGAGGTGTAGGGGTTCATCCGCTCGCCGGTGGAGCTGCGTGGCAGGACCTGCAGGAAGACTTCCAGGTCCTGCCACGTCGGCAGCACCTTCTCGATGCCCATGACGGTGACCAGCACCTCGGGCAGGGTCAGGCACATGCGGCCGTTGCCCTCGGACTCGACGACGACCACCGACCCGGTGTCCGCTATGGCGAAGTTCGCGCCGGAGACGCCGACCTTGGCGCGCAGGAAACGCTCCCGCAGGTAGCGGCGGGCGGCACCGGCGAGATCGGCCGGGCTGTCCGAAGCCGGGTCCAGCCCGGAGTCGGTGAAGATCTGCTGGATCTCCGAGCGGTTCTTGTGGATGGCCGGCACCAGGATGTGCGAGGACTCGTCGTGGCCCAGTTGCACGATCAGTTCGGCCAGGTCGGTCTCCCACGCCGTGATGCCCTGCTCGGCCAGTGCGACATTGAGATCAATCTCGTCGGTGGTCAGCGACTTAATCTTGACCACCTCGTCGACGCCGTGGCCCCGGGCGATCGCTGCCACCATCGCGTTGGCTTCGGCGCCGTCCCGGGCCCAGTGGACCTTGCCGCCGGCCGCCGTCACCGACTCTTCCAGTCGCAGCAGGTGCACATCGAGCTCACGCAGCGTGGCCGCCTTCGTCGCCCTGGCGGCTTCGCGCAGCTCCTCCCAGTCAGGCAGCTCGCCGACCACGGCGGCCCGCTTGGCCCGGATCGTGGTGGTCGCTTTGCGCAGGTTACGGCGCAACTGCGTGTCCGCCAGCTTGATCTTGGCTGCTTGGGGAAACGGCGTCGAGTGTCGCCGTGGCCACGGCAGCGCCGTCGTACGGGTGGGATGGTCCGTCATTGGACGCTCCTCATTCTGCGGCCAGTCACCGTGCGGCCAGGATCTCGGCGATGTGCACGGCCCGGACACCGGCTCGCTGGTGACCCAGGCCGCCGCCGATGTGCATGAGACATGAGGTGTCCACGGCGGTCAACACTTCCGCGCCGGTGTCGAGGACGTGGCGAATCTTGTCACCCAGCATGGCGGTGGACACGTCCGGGTTCTTCACCGAGAACGTGCCGCCAAAGCCACAGCATTCAGCGGCGGCCGGTAACTCCACCAGATCGATGCCCCGGACCTCGCGGAGCAGCCGGTAGGGCCGGTCGCCGACCTTCAGGGCTCGCAGCGAGTGGCAGGTCGGGTGGTAGGTCACCCGGTGTGGGAAGTTGGCACCCACATCGGTCACGCCAAGCACGTCAACGAGGAACTCGGTGAACTCGTGCACGGGCGGACCCTGCAGACCGAGCAGCGTCGGGTACCCCTCGCGAACCGTGCCCGCACAGGAACCGGATGGCGTCACGATCATGTCGTACGGCGCGAAGACCCCGGTAAAGCGCGTCGCCAGCTTCGCCGCCTCCGAGCCGTAGCCGGTGTTGAGGTGCATCTGCCCGCAGCAGGTCTGCTCCAGCGGAAAGTCCACCTCGCAACCCAGCCGCTC
>JADGOV010000212.1 GCA_017882785.1 Frankiaceae bacterium | reverse complement strand
CGCGAACACGCACACCGAGTCGAGTGGGACCGGGCTGCAGACCACACGGCTGCGCGAGGACGCCCGCCGCATCATCCGCGACGCGGTCGGCGGCGGCGGCGACACTCTGGTGATCTTCTGCGGGTCGGGTTCGACGGGGGCGGTCGACAAGATCGTGCGGATCCTCGGGCTGCGGGTGCCCGAGCAGCTCGACGACCGCTACCATTTCTCGGCTGGGGTCCCCGCCGTCGACCGACCGGTCGTGTTCGTCGGCCCGTTCGAACACCACAGCAACGAGCTGCCGTGGCGGGAGTCGGTCGCCGACGTCGTCCGCATCCCGCAGGACCGTAACGGGCACGTCGACCTCGTCGCGTTGGAGGCCGCGCTGCGGGCGTACGCTCACCGGCCGTTGAAGATCGGCTCCTTCTCGGCGGCGTCGAACGTCACCGGCATCGTCACCGACGTCGGGAGCGTCGCCACGCTGTTGCACGCGCACGGCGCGCTGTCGTTCTGGGACTATGCCGCCGCCGCGCCCTACGTCGACATCGCAGCCGGCCGCGGCGACGACCCGACGCGCATCGACGCCGCGTTCCTGTCCCCGCATAAGTTCGTCAGCGGCCCCGGCACGCCGGGGGTGCTCATCGTGCGCCGGGAGCTCGTGACGAACCGGGTGCCGACCGTCCCCGGCGGCGGCACCGTGGCCTACGTCAACCCGGAGGAGCAGGTCTACCTCGAGGACCCGGTGGCCCGCGAGGAGGGCGGTACCCCGGACATCGTCGGCGCGATCCGCGCCGGCCTGGTCTTCCAGTTGAAGCAGGCGGTGGGCACGGAGGCGATCCGCTCCGCCGAGGAGTCGTTCCTGCGCCGGGCGATCGCGTCGTGGTCGGCGTGCCCGGCGCTGGACGTCCTCGGCAACCTCGACGCCGAGCGGCTGTCGATCGTGTCGTTCGTCATACGCCGTCCAGGTGGTCGCTACCTGCACCACAACTTCGTCGTTTCCCTGCTCAACGACCTGTTCGGCATCCAGTCCCGCGGCGGCTGCTCGTGCGCCGGCCCCTACGGGCATCGGCTCCTCGGGATCGACATCGAGCGGTCGCACGAGTTCGAACGGGAGATCGCCCTCGGCTGCGAGGGCATCAAGCCCGGCTGGGTGCGGGTGAGCTTCAACTACTTCATCAGCGAGGCGGTGTTCGACTTCATCGTGCGTGCGGTGCTCTTTGTGGCCACCCACGGCGCGCGCTTCCTCACCGACTACCGCTTCGACCCGCAGACCGGGCTGTGGCGGCACCGGCACGGCCCGGTGGAACCGCCGCTGCGGCTGGCCGAGGTGACCTACGACCCGCGGACCGGCGGGATGAGCTACCCCCAGCACGACGCGACGGCGCCGGAGTCAGCGCTGGGCCAGTACCTGGCCGAGGCCGCCGCGCTGACCGAGGAGCGTGCCGACCCGGACTGCTCGGCGCCGTCGGGGCTGCGGGCCGACTTCGAGGCGCTGCGCTGGTTCGACCTGCCCAGGGAGTGCCTCACGCCCTGACGGGCGGCAGCCTCCCCGGCACCGATCACGCGTCAGTGTCCCATCACCTGGCGATCACCCGGGCAAGCGTCCTCACCCCGTCGACCAGCACCACCTCGGCATCGGCACCTGCCTCCGCATGGCGGCGCGCCGCAACGGTGTCCGGACCAGCTGTGCCGCTCACCGGTCGGGGTCATCCGCACGATCATGCTGCGGCGATGGCGCCGGCCGGTGCCGACGTGTGGCGGACCCCGTGACTTCACACTCACCGGGGCTTCCTTCGTCGACGGTGGGAGCGTCCTGAGCATCCCGCCGGGAATCACCGGGAGCGGAGGCCCCCCTTATCGTCGCGTCAGCCGCGGGGTGCGGGCCGCCAGGCAGTCGGCGCCAGTCCAACGTCGGCAAGTGTCTGCCGCCACGCGATCTGGGTGCTTTCCCAGTCCCACATCTCCCGGACGCCACCGTCCGGAACGTGGAAGACCAGCGGTCCACCGATGACGTGGAACGCGACGGTGTCTTCCTCGATGAGCATCGTGTGGATCGCGCCCAGCTCCTCATACGAGTAGCACCCAGAGGTCGCGGTCAGCCGGCTCCCCTCGAAGCGCCAGGCGCCCTGGAGGATCCAGCTGTGCGCGGGCGCCAGGTGCTTGTGTCGGGGAATGACCAGACCCTTGGGATAACGAGCGAGCATCGCGTAGGCGCCGGTCGCCGGATCAGCGTGCAGCAGCTTTACGGCCTGCGTGCCCGTCCCGCCGGACAGCGGCACCTCGTGCTCGATCCAGGGCAGGGTATTGGTGTCGACGAGCCGATCGAGGTAGGCCTCGGCAACGATGGGCATCGGCCCGGAGACGTTCACGGCCACCTCCAGCATCTGCGCAGCACGGGGTCCCGGAGTAGTTCCGGAGCGGTCAGTGCGACCGGGGAAGCACCGGCGGGCTCGCGTCGTCGAAGCCGAGATCCTGCCCGCGCAGCTGCGGGTCGGCGGGCCGGCCCGGTGCTGGCACAGTCCGTTGGCCGGCCCGGACCTGGCGCGGCGGGGACACGCGGCCTCATCCCGGGCCGGCTCGAGCGCGGTACGGGCGTCGCCGTGAATCCACAGCAGCCGCCCATCTTCCCAGCGTCGGGCTATCCGGTTCGTTCTGGGAACGGTGACCCGTGCCCGGCGACCCATCACCGATCGTCGCGGACAGCCCCGCCGTGCCGGCGGCGAGCACCGCGGCGCAGCACGTCATCGCCCGCTCCGTTCGCCGGTGGTCCGCCGGACCCGCACGAGCGCGTCGACCGCGACCCGTTCCCCGTCGGATGTCGCCATAGGCCGGCGCACCCGCCCGGCCTTCTCGGCTATGAGGTCGGGCAGGTCCGCGAGGTCGGCCTGCACCTCCTCCGGAGTGAAGAGCACCGCAGGATCCTGCGGTCCACCGACACCGTCGGCGAGGTTC
>JADGOV010000096.1 GCA_017882785.1 Frankiaceae bacterium | reverse complement strand
CCGAGGAAGCGCCGATGGGCCTGCAGGACGCCGGTGAGCACGACCGCCACACCGTAGAGCACAACCTGCGGAGCGAAGACCACCAGCATCCGGCTGCCGAGGCCGGTGACCGCCGCCGGGTCGCAGCCGGGCACCCGCGGGGCGTACAGCAGCCGCATCACCGGCCCGGCCAGCACGGCGGTGAGGACGGCCAGCGGCGTCAGGAGGAGCACCGCCCAGCTGAGCAGCGCCGACGCCGTGTGGCCGGCGATGTCCGACTCGCCGCGTTCGACCGCGCCGGCGAGCACCGGTACGACCAGACCGGCCAGCGCCCCGCCGGCGACGATCTCGAAGATGATGTTCGGCACGAGGTTGGCCGTGTAGTAGGCCGAGCCGAGGCAGGTGGCCGCGCCGACGCTGTGGGCGAAGACGACGACCCGGAAGAATCCCAGCGCCCTGGCCAGGATCGTGACGGCGGCGATGGCCATCGCCGCCCGGCCGATCGCGGCCATGGTGGCGGGACCCGTCGTACCCGCGGGGGACCCGCTCGTGCTCACGCCAGCCGGCCGAGGGAATCCAACCAGCGCAGGGCGGGGATGGCCTCGATGCCCGCGCTGAAGCTCATCCGCTCACTCAGCTCGGTCAGCGCGACGACGGCGGCGAACACGACGGTCCGCGTCGGACGGTCAGCCGCCGCGGCGATGGCCGTGCCCAGGGCCGCACCGAGTGCGTTTGCGCCCGTGTCGCCGAGCATGACGCGCTCACCGAGGTCAGCCGGCAGCATCGCCGCGGTCGCCCCGGCGACGCCGGCGGCGGGCCATCCCCGTGCTCGGGTGAGCACCAGGCCGGCCGCGAGCAGGGCAGCCTTCCCGGCCCGCCCGGGGCGCAGGTCGAGCAGGTTGACCAGGTTCGCGGTGCCGGCGATGAGACCGGTTGCCAGCAGCACGTCGCCCCCTGACCCGCCCAGCCCCCGTGCGGCGCTCAGCGCTCCGACGCCGATTCCGACGATCTTCGCGCTACCGGTGGTGACCTCTCCGTCGAGCAGAGCGCCCAGGTGGCCCCGCAGGCCGCGGGCGTGGGATGTGCCGGCGAGGTCGTCGTAGCCGCCGGCGGCGGCCGCGGTGAGGACGGCGATGAGACTGGCCCGCAGCTGGCGGGCGCCGCCCGACGGGCAGGCAGCCGCGGTGCCGGCGAGGGTCCCCGCGACGACCGCTGGACCGGCGGCCAGGCTCACCTCCCGCCCTCGGTGGTTGGTCCGCAGGCCGGCGGGCGGTCGGGAGGACATGGCGGCCGCGACCGCCCGGTAGGCCACGGCGGCGGTGAGGCCGCCGGCGGCGAGACCGCGCACCCGCCCGCCGGAACGGCGGCTCACCCGCCCGTCATCGTGCGGTCGTCGACGGTGTCGCCGTGGGCGTGGGAGAGGGGCTGGCCGGCAACGGCCCCGAGGCGCCCGTGCCGAAGCCGTAGGCGCCGAGCCGCCCGGACAGGGCACCACGCAGCGCGAGGACGGCCGCCACCCGACCGGCCGGCGCCTCCAGGGTGTCCACGGAGGAGGCGACGCGGGTGGCCGCCCGGTCCTGCCGGACGATCGAGAGCATGCCGCCGGGAGCCGCCGCGGCGGCTGGGCCGGCGACGAGGGTGGCGGCCGCGCGACTGCCGAAGCTGGCGGCGAGGTCGGACATCAGTTGGCCGGCCTGCTTCGTGCCATCGGTCGGCGTGCGCGGCGCGGGCGGCACCAGCACCACGGCGAGGGAGGCCGGGCCGCCGGGGGTGCCGGCCACGGTGAGGAAGCTGCCTTGCTGAAAGCCGGCCAGGGTCGTCGAGATGGCGTCCTGACCTGCCGGCTTCGCGCCGGGCCTGGTGACCAGCACCTGAGCGAGCTCGGCGGCGGCGAGCGACGCGCCGGTGGCCTTGGCCGGGAGGCTCCCCGGGACGACGAGCCTGGTGGCCAGGTCATCGAGGGCCGCGGACTGCTTGGGATCGGTGAAGGCGCTCGAGAGTCGGATGTCGTTGGTCACGACCGCGCCTGCGTGCTGCAGTGACGTGAGCAGGCTGGTCCGGATGTTCCCGGGGGTCTCCGGAGCGGTGATGACGGCCACCCGCTGGCCGTTCAGAGCGTTCGCGGTCAGTGTCGGCTCGGTGGCGCCGATGAAGCTCTCCGCGTCCTTGACCTGAGCGTGCAACGCGTCGATCTGCTGCCGTTGGGCGGTCTTGTCACTGCTCAGCCGCTTCACCTCGGACTGGATGTTGTGCAGCGCGGTGCCATTCAAGGTCGTCGTGCCGAGCACGATGCCCACCGCCAGCGCCAGGAAGATCGCGATGATCGACACCAAGTGGTACCGAAAATCGATCACACCAGTCCCGCCAGCCAGTGCGTCAGGTCATGCCACCTGTCCGCCAGCAGCGCCAGGTACACCCGCCCCACCGCGGAGATGCCCACGGCCACGGCGAAGGTGATGAGCGTGGCGAGGATGAGCAGCAGTAGCGAGGAGGTCTTGATCCGGCTGCGGTACAGCCGGCTGACGCCCTTCGCGTCGACGAGCTTGCCGCCCACCCGCAGCCGGGTGAGATAGGTGCTCGCCTGACCGTCCCGGCCCTTGTCGAGGAATTCCACGAGGGTGGCGTGCGTGCCGACGGTGACGATGAGGCTGGCGTCCTTGTCGTCGGCGAGCAGCAACGCGACGTCCTCGCTCGTACCGGCGGCCGGGAAGACGACAGCGTCGATGCCTAGATCGGTGACCCGTCGCAGCCCGGGCGCGTGGCCGTCGCGGTAGGCGTGCACGACGACCTCAGCCCCGCACCGCAAGGTGTCGTCGGTGACCGAGTCCATGTCACCGACGATCATGTCGGGCGTGTACCCCGCTTCGCGCAACGCGTCCGCGCCGCCGTCCACCCCGACCAGCAGCGGTCGGTACTCCCGGATGTAGGGCCGCAGGGTCTGGATGTCCTCCCGGTAGTTGTAGCCGCGGACCACGACGAGGACGTGCCGGCCCTCGATCCTCGTGCGGATCTCCGGCACACCGACGCCGTCGAGCAGTAGGTCGCGCTCCCGCTTGAGGAAGTCCATCGTGTTCGCGGCGAACGCCTCCAGCTGGACAGCGACGCCGGCCCGGGCCTCGGCCATGCTGGCCGCCACCGACTCGGCGCTCTGTCTGGTGCCCCCCCCAACCCGTCGGCCGTCGAGAAACACCTCGTCGCCATCCACCCGGACCACGTCGCCCTCGCGGACCGCGCCGAGCATCTCGGCCCCGACACCGTCGAGCAGCGGAATGCCGGCCGCGAGCACGATCTCCGGCCCCAGATTCGGATAGCGCCCGCTGATGCTCGGCGCGACGTTGACGACCGCCGACACGGCAGCATGGACCAACGCCTCGGCGCTCACGCGGTCGATGTCGACATGGTCGATGATGGCCACATCGCCGGGCCGGAGTCGTTTGGTGAGGTTCTTCGTGCGCCGGTCGATGCGGGCTACGCCGACGGCGCCCGGCAACGCCGGCTCCCGGCTCCGTCGCGACGTAGCGATGCGCATTGCGCCCATCCTGCCACGGCTCGGCCGAGCAGCCGTCAGCGGCGCGCCGTGGCTGCGTTGTCACCGCTCGCTGTCGGTTTCCGTTCGGCCGGCGGAGGCCAGCAGCTCCTGGGCGTGTCCCCTGGCCAGGGCGCTGTCCTCCTGGCCGGCGAGCATGCGGGAGAGCTCCCGGACTCGTCCGGTCCCCTCGAGCGCCCGCACACCGGCGCGGGTGATCCGACCGTCGGAGGACTTCTCCACCACCAGGTGCCGATCCGCGTAGGCCGCTACCTGCGGCAGGTGCGTGACCACGATCACCTGCGTGCCGGCTGCGAGCCTGGCCAGCCGCCGCCCCACCTCCACCGCCGCCCGGCCGCCCACGCCGGCGTCCACCTCGTCGAAGACGAAGGTCGACACCGGCCGGTCGTGCTCGTCGGCGACGGCGAGCACGACCTCGACGGCAAGCATCACCCGGGACAGCTCGCCGCCGGACGCGCCGCGATGCAGGGGCCGGGCGGGGGCGCCGACGTGCGGTGCCAACAGCACGGCAACGTCGTCGACGCCGTACGGGCCGAACGCGGGCCGCCGGCCGGCGTCGGACCGGTCATCCGGCAGATCCGGCTGCCGCACCTCGGCGAGCACCCTCGCCTGCGGCATGGCGAGCCCGGCCAGCTCCTGGGCGACGGCCCGGGCGAAGCGATCCGCGGCCGCCCGGCGCGCCGCGCTGAGCTCGGCGGCGAGGGTCGAGAGTTCCCTCTCCACGGCGCCCTGTTCGCTGCTGAGCCGCTCGATCCGTTCGTCGTCGTCGGTGAGCGAGGCCAGCCGCTCGGCCGCGCGTTCGGCCCACTCCAGGACTCCGCGCACGTCCGGGGCGTACTTGCGGGTCAACCCGGCCAGGACGGCCTGCCGCTGCTGGGCGGCGGCCAGCGCGGCAGGGTCGGCGTCGAGGGACGAGGCGTAGGAGGCGAGGTCGGCGCTGACGTCGGCCAGCAGGTATCCGGCGTCGGCCACCCGGGCCGCCAGCCCGGCCAGCGCCGGGTCGTGCGCGGCCGGCTGGTCGAGCAGCCGACGCGCGGCAGCGAGCAGGCTCAGGGCGTCGGAAACAGGCTGGCCGTCACCGGCGAGCTCACCGGCGAGCTCACCGGCAAGCAGGGCGTGTCCGCCGGTGGCCGCGATACGCAGCGCGTCGGAGTGGGCCAGCCGCTCCACGGTGGCCGCCAGCTCGGTGTCCTCGCCGGGCTGCGGCGCGGCCCGGGACACCTCGGTCAGGCCGTAGCGCAGCAGGTCCGCCTCCCGGGCGCGATCTCGTGCCCGCCCGGACACCTCGGCGAGGGTGGCCCGCACCTCGGCGAGTCGGGCGTACCGGGCGACATAGCGGCCCAGCGGCGCGAGCACCGGAGCCCCGGCGTAGGCGTCCAGGACGGCGCGCTGTTCCGCGGGCCGCCGGAGGCGAAGCTGGTCGGACTGCCCGTGCACGGCGGCCAACTCGGCCCCGAGTTGGCCGAGGACCCCGGCGGGCACGCTGGTGCCACCGGCGTAGGCCCGCGACCGACCCTCGGCGGTGACGGTGCGGGTGATGAGCAGGGCGCCGTCGTCCAGCACGGCACCCGCGGCCAGCGCCCGACGCACCGCCGGCCCGTCGGGAGCGGCGAGGAACCGGCCCTCGACCACCGCCCTGCCCGCCCCGGGCCGGACCCGGCCACCGTCGGCCCGGGCGCCGAGCAGCAGGCCGAGGCCGTGGACCACCATCGTCTTGCCGGCACCGGTCTCGCCGGTGATGACGGTGAGGCCGGACGCGAAGGAGAGCACGGCCTCCTCGATGACGCCGAGGTCGCGGATCCGCATCTCCTCGAGCACGCCTGGAACGATAGATCCCCCGTGCTGGCCTTCCGCTCAGGCGCGCTCGACCGAACCGCGCCAACCCTGCACGGGCAGCCCGAACTTGGAAACCAGCCGATCGGTGAACGACCGACGCCGGAGGCGGGCCAGCCGGACCGGCTCCACCCCGCGGCGGATCTCCACCCGGGCCCGGGACGGGAGGTCGACACTTCGGCGGCCGTCACACCACAGGACGCCGGCCGGCGTGACCTGCCCGGGCGTGGGGCCGGCGGCGTCACTGCTGAAGACCTCGAAGGCGACCCGGCTGCGCGGTGAGATCACCAGCGGCCGGGCAAAGAGGGAGTGTGCGCTGATCGGCACCACCAGCAGTGCTTCCACCTCCGGCCAGACCACCGGCCCGCCCGCGGAGAAGGCGTACGCGGTGGAGCCTGTCGGGGTGGCCGCGATGACCCCGTCACATCCCCAGCGGGACAACGGGCGGCCGTCGACCTCGACGAGCAGGTCGAGCATCCGCTGGCGGGCGACCTTCTCCAGCGAGCAGTCGTTGAGCGCCCAGGTGGTGGCCGACTCCTCTCCGTCGTGTCGGACCACGACGTCGAGGGTCATCCGCTCTTCGACCTCGTAACTGCCCATCACGACACGGTCGACCGTGCTGGTCAGGTCCGCCCGCTCGGCCTCGGCGAGGAAGCCCACCCGACCGAGGTTGACCCCCAGCAGAGGCGCGGCCGCCGGCCGGGCGACCTCGGCGGCCCGCAGCAGTGTCCCGTCGCCGCCGATGACCAGGACCAACTCGACGCCCTTGGCCGCGGCGTCGTCGTCGGGCACGACCTGAGTGGCATCGCAGTCCAGCGCGCTGGCCTCGCTGGCCAGCACCCGAACCCGGAGGCCCGCCGCTTCCAGGTGGTCGTTGACTATCTGGGCGGCGCGTCGGGCTGCGTTGCGACCGGTGTGCATCACGAGCAGCACCTCACGCCTCACCGACGGCCTCCTCGATGCTGCCCGGACCGGCCGACGGTGCGCCGCGGCGCAGCCACAGGAAATACTCCACGTTGCCGGCGGGGCCGGGCAGCGGACTGGCCACGACGCCGCGGACGCCGAACCCGAGCCGGTCGGCCGCCTCGGCCACGTGCCGGATCGCCTCGACCCGCAACGCCGGGTCGCGCACCACCCCACCGGGGCCGACCCGGCCGCGGCCGACCTCGAACTGGGGTTTGACCATCGGCAGCAGGTCGCCGTCAGCGGTGAGCACTCCGGCGAGGGCGGGGAGCACCAGAGCGAGGGAGATGAACGACAGGTCGGCCACGACCAGCTCGGCCGGCGCGCCGACGCGGTCGAGGGTCAGGTGCCGGACGTTGCTCCGGTCGAGCACGCTGACCCGCGGGTCGGTGCGCAGCGCCCAGGCCAGCTGCCCGTAGCCGACGTCGACGGCGACGACGTGCGCGGCGCCGTAACGGAGCAGGACGTCGGTGAACCCGCCGGTGGACGCCCCGGCATCGAGACAGCGTCGACCTGCTACGGGCACGCCGAGCCCGTCCAGGGCGCCGACGAGCTTGGGGCCACCGCGGGAGACGTAGCGCGGGCCCAGGGGACCGGCTGCCGGCTGGGCGAGGACGATGGGGTCGTCCGGGGCGAGCGCGGTCGCCGGCTTCTCCGCGATGCGCCCGGCGACGCGTACCCGCCCCTGCGCCACGAGGTCCGTCGCCTCCGCTCGAGACCGCGCCAAGCCGCGCCGGACCATCTCAGCGTCCAGCCGAGCTCGACGCACCATCGAAGCCCGAGGTCACCCGAGGTCGGCGTCGAGCGCGTCCTGCAAGGCCTTGTGCGCCGCGACGTAGACCGATGCCTGCTCCTCCAGCGGCGCCCTAGCCGCTGCCGGAAGATGCGCCAGCGCGGCCGCGACCACCGGATCACCCGGTGCCGTCGCCGCCGGGTCAGCGTCGGCGGCGGGATGGGAGGCCGTCACAATTCCTCCTGCGGGGTCGGCGGGGCGGCCGGCTTGCGCCCCCGCGCGGGTCGCGCGGCGGTGCCTGCCGCCTTCGGGGCCGCTGGCCGCGCGGGGCGCCGCGGCGGGCGTTTGGCCGCGGCGGTCGCCGGCTCAGCCGCGGTGCTGCTCGCCGCCGCCTTGTCCGCCACCCTGTTCGCCATCTCGTCCGCTCGCTCGCGCAGGGCTGCCCGCAACTCACTCACCGCGGACTCCAACGAGCGCACCCGCCCGGTCAGCTCGGCAACCTCCTCGGAGGTGGCGAGACCCATCCGGGCCAGACCGCGGTCCACCTCGTTCCGGACCATCATGCCCACCGCATCCCGGTTGGTCCTCGACAGCTCGAGGAGATCGGCGGCAAGCGCGCTGACCTGCTCACGGGTGGTCTCGGGCGAGGTCAGCATCGCCTTCGCCATCGCTGTGGCCCGCTGTCGGCTCATCTCGGTCACCCCACCCGCCAACTGCAGGTAGCCGCGCACCGCGTCCATCACCATGGCCGTCTCCTCCCGGGCCCGTGCCGTGCTTGCCCATGCTTGCCCATGCTTGCCGTGCCCCTGATTGCCCTTGCCTCGTCCGGGCCACGGTACCGCCCGGGCGAGTAGGGTTCGCCCAGCCGTGCGGTAGCGTCCCCCCGGTGGCCAGCGTCGAGGACTGTCGTCTGGCGCTAGAACGTCTCGCGACCCGACTGGCCTCGGTCGACCCCCGGGTGCGGCGCCGTCATTCCTTCAGTCGGAGTCTGTCCTGCCTGGTCTCGGACCTGGATGTGACCTTCGTCGGGCAGCTTCGGGAGGGCACGTTGCACGACATTGCGCTCAGCCCGGACCCTCGCGCGCTCGGCAAGGTACGCCTCACTATCGCCTCGGACGACCTCGTTGCGCTCACTGACGGACATCTGAGTTTCGCGACCGCTTGGGCGCGCGGTCGACTCAAGATCGACGCCAGCATGATGGACCTGCTCAAGCTCCGCGCAATGTTGTGACCCCTGGCAGTCCGTCCACAGCCGGCACGGCGTGGCCTGCCCGGTCGGCGTAGGCCCACGCCAGCGCCGCCGCCGCCCGTACCCCGTCGAGCGGGTCGCCCTGCCCTCGCACCCGCAGGACGTCGGCGTCGAGGAATGCCCGCCAGGTCCGACACGATGCCTCCGCCCTCGAACAGCGGGTGAGCGGATGGGGCTCGAGGAGCCCGCCGAGTTCGCCCGCGAGGTAGGTCGGACGCTCGGTGGGGCCGGCCGCGAGGAGGGCGCGCGGGTCGGCCACGCCGGTGAGTACGAGCGCGCTGTCCATCCCGGCCGCGGCCGCACCAGCGATGTCGGTGTCGAGCCGGTCGCCGACGAACAGCGGCGAGCAGGCCCCGGTACGCCGGACCGCCTCGGTGAGCAGCGGCGGGTGTGGCTTGCCCGCGGAGACGGGTCTGCGGCCACTCGCCTTCTCGAGCAGGGCGGTGATCGCCCCGTTGCCGGGCTGCAGACCGCGGGCGGTGGGAATGGTCGCGTCAAGGTTGGTGGCCACCCACCACGCGCCGGCGCGCAGCGCCAGCCCCGCCTCGCAGAAGTCGGCGTAGCAGAGCTGGTCGGAGTAACCGTTGACGACGGCCTGCGGCGCGCTGTCCGCGTCGCTCACCGGGGACAGGCCGACCGCGGCGACCTCGTCGGCCAACGACGGCGCGCCGAGCACGAGCACGGCGGCCCCGGCAGGCAGCCGGGCGGCGAGCAGGACGGCCGCTGCCTGGGCGGAGGTCACCACGTCGGTCGAGGCCGCAGGCACACCGACCGACTCCAGGCGACGGGCCACCTCCGCCGCGGCCAGCGAGGCGTTGTTCGTGACGAAGGCAACGCGGTGGCCGGCGGCCCGCAGCCGCCCGATCGCCTCCGCGGCGCCGGGCACCGGGTCGGCGCCGAGATAGACCACCCCGTCGAGGTCGAGCAGCACGACGTCGTGATCGCCGACGATGGGCCCGCTGGAGGCCTTCAGCGGCATGTCAGCTGCCCTTCAGGGCGGCCCGGGCCCGGCGCAGGGCACGGCCGTAGTGGGCCACGTCCGGTCGCATCGCGACCGCCAGGGCGAGGTGTTCCACGGCATCTCGGTGGTCGCCGAGTCGGCCGGCGGCAAGCCCGTAGCCGAACAACGCGTAGTCGTCGACCGGATCGGCTGCGACCAGCTCGGCGAAGGCCGCCCGGGCCTGGGCGTAGCGACCGGCGTCGTACCAGGCACGGGCCAACGCCTCACGGATGCTGCGGGAGGACGGTTCCGCCTCGGCAGCCCTCGCCAGCGGTTGCGCCGCCGCGGCCGCATGCCCGTCCGCGAGGAGCCGCACGCCACGCTGGTACCACTCGTACACCTCGCCGATCGGCGGTGTGGTCCGTCGCCGATCACGCGTCGGGTCCGTCCGCCGGTCGTCCCCCGCGTCGGCTCGACCGCCGGCCGGATGCGCCGGTTCTGCCGCCATGACTCCTCCGCGATGTCCGACGCTGCCGCGCCACCTACGATCTCCCCATGGTCGCCTCCGGGGATGCCCCCCCGCCCGGGTCAACACCCGAGGCACCGGGTCCGGACGGCCTGGTGCTGCAACCGTTCCGCGCGCTGCGCTATGCCGACCGGCAGGACGGCGCGCTGGCGAACGTGACCTCGCCACCTTATGACGTGCTCGACGAGGACGCGGTTCGCCGGTATGAGCGGCAGGACCCGCACAACGTGGTCCGGCTCATCCTGCCGCGCGACCTGGACGGCGAGCCGGGCACACGCTACCGCGTCGCCGCGCGGACTCTGGCCGACTGGCGGACCGCGGGGGTGCTGCGAGCGGAGCCGGCAGCGGCGCTCTACGTCTATGAGGAGGCCACGGACTCCCACGTCCAGCGGGGACTCGTCGGTGCCGTCGGGCTGGCACCGCCCGCGGAGAACATCATCTTGCCGCACGAGAACACCATGGTCGGGCCCGTCGCCGACCGCCTTGCACTGACCGTCGCGACCGGGGCCAACCTGGAACCGATCTTCCTTGTCTACGACGGCGGAGGCGCGGCCAGCGCCGCGGTCGCCGACG
>JADGOV010000211.1 GCA_017882785.1 Frankiaceae bacterium | reverse complement strand
AGTCCGTTGCCGATACACGTAGGCGGGCGCCCCGCCCCCTCGCGCTGGGTCTCGTCGCCGTTGCGGTCGCCGCGTCGGCGTGTGGGAGCGGCTCGTCGAAGTCCTCCAGTCCGGCCACCACGCCGGCGTCGAAGTCCCCGACGATGACCGCGAGGTCGTCGGCGAGTCCGACCGGGACGTCAACGCAGAACGTCACGGTCACGTTGACCGGCAAGGACACTAATCTCACGCTCGCCCCGGCGACCGTGCAGGCGTTGCAGGCCGCCGCCGTGCAGGTCGGTCCGGTCGCGCCGGCCACCGCCGCCTCCTCAGGCGGGGTGAACCTCCCGGTCACCGGCGGCACGCTGACCCAGGTGAGCATGCGTGGGACGATCGACCACAGTGGTGGGCTGAAGTTCACCCACGCCGGTAAGACGGCGACGGCGTCGAACTTCGTGCTCAACACCAACCAGGGCATCCTGTCCGCGACCGTGCAGGGCCATCATGTCCCGCTGCTCGCGGTCGACCTGACCCACCTGGTGCGGACGACGAGCGGCAGCGAGATCGTCGCGAGTGGGATCACTTCGACCCTGGTGGCATCCGCCGCGGTGCTCCTCGACGGGAAGCTGGCCACCACGGTCTTCACCAAGGGTTTGCCGATCGGCTCGCTCACCACCTACCTGACCGGCAAGCCCGCATAGGTCGCGTCGGGCCTGCCGGGTCGGTCCCGTCGGGCCGGCACGGCGGGTGGTGGTCGGAAGTGTTGCATGGGGCGAAGGCCGGGATAGGCGGAAGCGACACGACAGCTGGTCGATCAGACCGCGTGGACGAGCTCAGCAAACGGCAACCGCCACGCGGCCCGGCATCCGGCTCATCCTCTGGCGACCCAACGGCCAGCCGCTCCGCACGCTGCGGATCGTCCGTTTCGACCGCATCGTCGACCTCCGCCCGCCGTCGTGGCGCCCCGAACCCAGACCGCGCCTGCGCCGACACCGGACCGCGCCACGGCCGCCGGCGAGTAGGCCTTGGGGCCGGATAGGCCCGAGTACGCCGCCGGAGACAGCCGCCCGACCTCGTAACGCAACGACCAAGTCCAGGTAGGCCGGGAAGCAGCAACGCGCGACGCTTTCCGCGTACCTGGAGAACCGGACCGTGACAGATCCTGTGAAGCAGAGGGGCGCAGCAGGACGTTGTCCGGCACTGCCTGATGTGGGGACCTACGCTGACATGGCCTTCACTTCGACTTCGTCCCGCCCTGCGCTGTACGCCCGCCACGGTTGCGCATGGCAGTGCCGGAGTCGGAGAGGATGCGATGAATGAACCCGTACGAGCGACCGGTGGACTCGGCCAGCGACCGTATGCTCGCGCCGCCGTCGTACCGCTTTTTCAGGTCGGTGGCCAGCTGGTCGCGCTCGGCACCGGTAACCCGGCTTCCTCTCGTGAGATCGGCCACGTGATCCTCCGCGTCGGGCTGACATTCAGCCGGGTGGAATGATCATTCTAGCCGGGCATACCCGCACAGAGGCAACACCGGAGCCGCTTAGGGCCAAGCCCGGCGCGCCGGGCCAACGCGACCAAGGTGGGGCCGACGGCGGCCCCGGGCGAGTTATCGACGGTGGGGCCAACACCTACCGGCCGCGGACAGCCCGGGGCTGCCCCGTCACCTGAGGAGAGGAGAACTCGCCAGTGCTCGAGGTGGAGCGCAAGTTCACCGTGCCGCCCGACTTCGTGGTACCGGAGTTGGCCATGCACGGCTGGGCCGTCGCACCCGAGACGACGGTCGTGCTGGACGCGACCTACTACGACACCGAAGACCTCCGGCTGGCCCGCGCGCACATCACGCTACGACGCAGGGTCGGCGGCTCGGATGCGGGCTGGCACCTCAAGCTCCCCGCCGGCCGCGACCGGGAGGAGATCCAACGCCCACTGGGTCGCGGCGCGACGGTGCCGCCCGCACTGGCCGATCTCGTGCTCGCCCACACCCGAGGGCTCCCGTTGGCCCCGGTCGCGCACATCCACACGACCCGCGTGCTGACCACGATCAGCGACCCGGACGGCACGCCGCTCGTCGAGGTCGCCGACGACCACGTCGAGGGCCAACGCCTCGGCGAGCCCCTCAAGGCGACGTGCTGGCGCGAAATCGAGGTCGAGCTGCTGACCGCGGGTCGGGAGAAGGCGCTGGCCGCGGTCGGCAAGAGGCTCCGCACGGCGGGTGCCACCCCCTCCACGAGTGCCTCCAAACTCGCCCAGACACTCGGACGGCCCGACAGCGGCGGTGCCCGGCTGCCAGCGACCGGCGACCGGCGGTCGGCCGCGGCCGCGGTGACCGCCTACCTGCGCGAGCAGGTGCAGGCGTTGCTGGCCGCCGACCCCCGGGTGCGCCGCGACGAGGACGACGCTGTCCATGCCATGCGGGTCGCCTCCCGCCGGCTGCGCAGCGCGCTGCGCACCTTCCGGCCGCTGCTCGACCACTCCGCCCTCGGTGACCTCGGGTCCGAGCTGAAATGGTTGGCCAGCGTGCTGGGAGAGGTCCGCGACCGCGAAGTACTCCACGAGCGGATGCGCCGTGCACTCGACGACCTCCCCGACGAGCTGGTGCTCGGGCCGCCGCGGGCCCGCCTCCTCGATGAGGAGCTGCGCGCCGGAGGGCTACGCGCCCGCAGCGTCGCGGTGGACGCGCTGCGCAGCAGCCGGTACCTCACCTTGCTGGACCGCCTCGACGGCCTCGCTGCCGGACCACCGCTGACCCCCCGCGCCGCACCACCGGCGCGGGCGGTTCTGCCGCGGCTGGCCCGGCGGGCCTGGAAACGGCTCCGCCGCCGCGCGGCCCGCGCCATCGCCACCGGCGACGAGGACCGCTTGCACGACTGCCGCAAGGCGGCCAAGCAGGCGCGCTACACCGCCGAAGCCGTCGCGCCGGTCCTGGGTCGCCCGGCCGCCCGCCTGGGCGGGAAGGCCAAGAAAGT
>JADGOV010000210.1 GCA_017882785.1 Frankiaceae bacterium | reverse complement strand
CTCGGCTGCGGGCACGTGGCCGGGGGACATGTAGAAGGCGTCGCCCGCCTCGTAGACCTCCTCGTGATCCGGGTAGGTGACGGTGATCTTGCCGGTGAAAAGGTATCCCCAATGCGGGCAGGGGCAGCTCTCGTCGGGAAGGCCCTTGAACATGCCGGCCAGTGAATGCGCCTGTTTGATAGTGACGAAGTTGACGGTGTAGTCCTCGAGCCGGCCGCTGATATCGAGGGCCGGGCCGTACTCCTGGACGTCCGGCGCACTCTCCTTGGAAATCTTGGGCATGCCTTGCTCCTTATCGTGCTGTCGTTGGATGGTGTGGGGCCGCCCGGCGCGACGGGGCTCAGTCGGGCACCGGACTGATGGTGGCGGCTTTCAGCGCCTCGACAACGAGCCTGGCCACGAGGGCGGGTTCCTCGTTGGGGGTGAAGAAGCTGCCGCCGGGGATGGTGACGATTCGGATGGCCGAGTACGCCTGCAGGGTGCGGCGCTCCTCCTCGGTCACACCGCCGTCGCCGGTCTGGCCGTGGACCACCCAGGCCGGCACTCCGGACGCGCCCAGTCGTGTCGCCACGGAGCCGTACCGGTCGAGGTAATTCAGGTAGGAGTGGATCCCGTCGCGCATGAACCGCGGGTCGTTCTTCTGCAGCTCCGCGACGAGCACCGCGAGCCGGTCCTCCGTTAGCGGGCTGTCCTTCACCGCGAAACGCATCATCGTCCGCATCGCCGCGAAGGGCAGCGGCCCCAGCACGCGGGACAGCCGGTCCAGGACGCGGATGACCATCGCCTCGTCCTGGCGGGAGAAGGACGGCGCGAGTAGCACGAGCGGACCGCGAAACGCGCCTGACCCGGCCATCTCCAGCGCCACGTTGGCGCCCACGCTGTGGCCCAGCACGACGTCGCAGCCGAGGTCGGCGGCGAGCTCGGCGCTCAGCCGCGCGTACGCCTCGATCCTCAGGTCCGCCGGCGGCGGGGTGCCGCCGTTGCCCGGCAGGGTCACCGCGACCAGGCGGACCCCGGCCAGCGACGGCTCGGCCATCAACTCGGAGTAGAACACCGCGGTGCACCACCCGCCCGGGAGCAGGAGCACCGAATGCTCCGCATCGGCCGGACCGGACCGGACCATGTCCCAGCCAGCTGCTGCCGTCATGTCAGTTCCCTTCGGTGGGTCTGCTCGTCAGTCAGTCCAGGCTGGGCCGGGCGCGGGCGGCTGTCATGAGGTCTTCACCCCATCTTCCGGTCGCCGCCCGGGAGGACGCACGCGTTCTCAGGCGGGCTCGAAGGCGCCGAGCAGGCCCTGCTGCGTCGCGTACAGCGTCGCGGCGGCTCGGCTGGAGACGCTGATCTTGGCGTAGACGTGCTCGACGTGGTTGGACACGGTCTTGGGGCTCAGCACGAGGAGCTGCCCGATCTGCTTGGTCGAGTACCCCCGGGCCACCAGTCCGAGGACCTCGACCTCCCGCGCGGTCAGCCCGGCCGGCCAGGACCGGCGAGCCGGGGCGCGGTGGCCGGCCGCCTGGAGCACGGCGTCGGCCGCCATGCCGTCCAGCCGACCGGCACCGACCGCGGCCCGCAGCTGCCGGGCAGCCGCCGCGCGGTCCAGTGGCGGTCGGTGTGGCCGGGGTTCGGTCATCGCGTGGTAGACGTCGGCGGCGGCCAGGAGCCGGTCGGAGGGTGTGAGCGCCCCCGCGGTCAGGCCCCGCGGGTAGCCCGACCCGTCGAGGCGCTCGTGGTGCCGGGCGGCGATCGTGCGCGCGGCTGAGAGCGCGGTCACCCGCGCCAGCATCCGGTCGGTAAGGTGCGGGTGCAGGTGGACCCGCTCGAGCTCCAGGTCGGTGAAGGGGCTCGGCTTGTCCCAGATTCCGGTGGACACGCCGAGCCGGCCGAGGTCATGGATCAACCCCGCCCGGCGCAGGGTGCCGCGCTCCGCTGCCGACCGACCGGACATCCGGGCTGCCTCGTCGACCAGGTTGGCGACCCCCCGGGAGTGACCCGCGAGGTACGGCGACTTCAGGTCCGCCAGGTCCGCCATCGCCTCCAGGACGACGTCGAGGTCTCCGCCGCTGACCCGGCGGGATGGCTGCGGCTCCACGTCGAGCACCGCGTCCCAGCCGGCGGCCTCGTTCAGGCTGTCGAGCACGTCGCCGGCGTGCTCACAGAAGAGGTCCACCAGCGCGGGGTCGAACTGGGTACCGGCGTGCCGACGGGCCATCGCCTGCGCCGCCGGCAGGCCGTGGCGCCGGCTGAACACCTCCACCGGGCTGGCCAGCTGCACCAGCCGCGCCGGTAGACCGATCCCCTCGCCGCGCAGGTGGGCGGGGACCCCCTTGCCGTCCCACTGCTCATACGCCTGGCCGATGGCGGAGCAGACCGCCGCGTCCAGGCCGATCCGCTCAGCGAACCGGGCACCCAGCTCGGAGTGCGTCGTCATGAAGCCGAGCACCAGCTGCTGCCCGGTCAGCGGGAACGTCACCAGCCGCTTCGCCCGCTGGCCGGCGCTGCCGTGCGACGCCATCCGTCGCACGAAGAAGGCGATGGTCTGGGCGGTGTTCATGCCCAGCGTCTCGACCCCTTCTGCCTTGAAGCCGATGTCGTCGGCGAACCAGCTCGCCTGCTCCGCCGCGTCGGCGTGGCAGTGGGTGTTCATCAGCAGGCCCAGGTAGAAGGTGCTCGCCCGGTCCCGGCCGCTGGCACCGGCCAGCTCGGCGAGGCGCCCGGCGATCACCGTCTGCCGCAGGCAGTGCTCCATCGGCTGCCCCAACCCAAGGTCGGCGGCGTAGGACAACGTCCCGACCAACTCGGCGATCCGAACCCCCTCATCCACCGGGCTCACCCCAACCCGAACGGCGGGCCGGCCCCGGCATCCGCCAGGCCGCCGCCAGACGGCATCTGGCGGATCCGCTCCCGGTCTGGCGCCTGTGCGGGTGACAACGTTCCTCGACGAAGGAGACCGGCCATG
>JADGOV010000209.1 GCA_017882785.1 Frankiaceae bacterium | reverse complement strand
CGGGATCAATCCGGAGACGCTTCGCGGCTGGGTGACCCAGGCTGAGGTCGATGCCGGCACCCGGACGGGCACGACCACGGCTGACGCCGCCCGGCTCGCCGAGCTCGAGCGCGAGGTCCGGGAGCTGCGTCGGGCGAACGCGATCCTGCGGTCGGCCTCGGCTTTCTTCGCGGCGGAGCTCGACCGCCCCTCCCGCTGATCGTGGACTACATCGACGAGCACAAGAAGGCCTTCGGGGTCGAGCCGATCTGCACGGTGCTGGCCAGCGCCGATGTCACGATCGCCCCGAGCACGTACTACGCGGCGCGGGGCAGGGCGCCCTCAGGGCGGGCAGTCCGCGATGAGCAGGTCAGGACCGAGATCAGCAGGGTGCACAAGGAGAACTACGGCGTGTACGGGATCCGCAAGGTCCACGCGCAGCTCGGCCGTGACGGCGGTGTGCACGGCCGCCCCGTCGCCCGCTGCACCGTGGCGCGGCTGATGAAAGCCGCTGGCCTGCGAGGTGTCTCGCGCGCGAAGGGCCCGCGCACGACCCTGGCCCGCAGCGGCCCGGACAGCCGGCCGGACCTCGTGAAACGCGACTTCACCGCCACCGCACAAGATCGCTTGTGGGTCGCTGACCTGACCTATGTCCGCACCTTCGTCGGCTGGGTGTACTGCGCGTTCATCCTCGACGTGTTCAGCCGCCGCGTCGTCGGCTGGCAGGTCTCGACCTCGCTGCGCACCGACCTCGCCCTCGACGCCCTGCAGATGGGCCTGTGGACCCGCCAACGCGACGGGCACGACACCAGCGCCCTGGTCCACCACTCCGACCGCGGCGTGCAGTACCTCGCGGTCCGCTACACCGAGCGGCTGGCCGAGGCCGGCGCCGTCGCCTCCGTGGGCAGCAAGGGCGACTCCTACGACAATGCCATGGCCGAGGCGTTCAACAGCCTGTTCAAGGCCGAGCTTGTGCGCAACAAGGGCCCTTGGCGGTCCATCGACGACCTGGAGATCGCGGTCGCCGAGTACATCGACTGGTTCAACCACCGCCGCCTGCACGGCGAGATCGGCCTCGTCCCGCCCGTTGAGTTCGAAGCCAAGCACAACATCACCACACCCGCTCAGCAGCCTGCTCCGCGGGACATCCGCGCCTCCATCAAACCCGGTACTTGACAGGAGGAGGTGTGCCATGTCCGGCGGTCACGGGCATGGCACACCTCAGCCGATGACGATCGAGCGACCACCCTGGGAGGTTGGCCCCTCCGCAGATCATGGAGTTGTTCGTGGAATTGGCGGTCAACTCGTCCGAACAACCACACGATCCGGCGAGGCAGCGGAGCTCAGCCTGCCCCTACCAGCTCCGCGCCCGCCAATCCGCGCAGCAAGTGGCGGGCCATGACTATCCGCTGGATCTGGTTGGTACCTTCGTAGATCTGGGTGAGTTTGGCGTCGCGCAGCATTCGCTCCACCGGGAAGTCCGTGGTGTAGCCGAATCCGCCGAGCAACTGCACCGCGTCGACGGTGATCTGCATGGCGGCGTCGGAGGCGAAGCACTTGGCCGCCGCCCCGAAGAAGGTCAGATCGGGGTCGTCGCGCTCGGACCGGGCCGCGGCGGCGTAGGTGAGCTGGCGGGCCGCCTCCAGCCTCATGCCCATGTCGGCGAGCAGGAATTGCACGCCCTGGAAATCGGCGATCGCCCGGCCGAACTGGCGCCGGAGCTTGACGTACCCCGTGGCGCAGTCCAACGCGCCCTGGGCGATGCCGACCGCCTGGGCCGCGATGGTGACCCGGGTGTGGTCCAGGGTACGCATCGCGGTCTGGAATCCGGTGCCCGGCTCACCGATCACGCGGTTGGCCGGAATGCGCACGTCGTCCAGGTACACCGCGCGGGTCGGCGATCCCTTGACGCCGAGCTTGTGCTCGGGCGCCCCGAAGCCGACCCCGGGGTCGTCGCGCTCCACCACGAACGCGGAGATGCCAGCAGAACCCTTGTCGCGCCCGGTCACCGCGAAGACCGTGTAGAACTTGGACAGCCCGGCGTTGGTGATCCAGTATTTGGTGCCATTGAGCACCCAGTGGTCCCCGTCGAGTTCCGCCCGTGTGATCATCGATGCGGCGTCACTGCCCGCCTCCGCCTCGGACAGGCAGTAGGAGAACAGCGCGTCGCCGGCGGCCACCGGCGGCAGGTAGGTGCGCTTGAGCTCCTCGGAGCCGGCCAGCAGCAGCGGCAGGGTACCCAGCTTGTTGACCCCGGGAACCAGGGAGGAGGCGGCGCACACTCGCGCCACCTCCTCGATGACGACCGCGGTGGCCAGGGCGTCGGCACCGGCGCCGCCGTACTGCTCCGGAATGTGCGGGGCGTGCAGATCGGCCCCGCGCAGCGCGTCGTACGAGGCTTGCGGGAACTCGGCCGTCTCGTCGGCGACCGCCGCCCCGGGGGCAACCTTGCGCTCGCATACCGCGCGCGCGACCTTGCGAAGTTCCCTGTGCTCTTCGGGGAGTTGGTACACGTCGAACATCCGGTCCCACCTTTACTTGATCGAGTTGTTTGGGCGCGGGGCAGGCTACTCACTGGTAACCCAAATGCCAAAGCTGGGCCACACCTCTTCTCCAGCGGCCAATCGAAGCCCAGGGGAACTCGGCGTACCTGGCGTCCGATGTCAGCCACCATCCTCGTGGCTGGCTACGACGCCTGACACCGCTACGACCAAGAGATCCCCAAGTTCCCAGTGTGACGGCCGAGTCGCTTACTTGGCACTTCGGGCCGGCGTCGGCAGGAGTGGGCCCAACGTCCCGGAGTTCAGGCGAACTGCAGGGTCTGCGCTCGGAACCCGTGCCCGGAAGGTCCTTTGGTGAGGGTATGGCCTCGGGTTGCGGGGAACCCGCGACGGGCTGCGTCTCGGAGCCCGTCGTCAGGAGCTGCCGCGCGTTGTTGGCGTAGCGGACCGCGGTCTTGGCGTCGATGTCGAACACGGCGGCCAGGTGCAGCGGGTC